>JAQBEG010000661.1:0-3799 GCA_032123985.1 Deltaproteobacteria bacterium | reverse complement strand
CCCTCGATCCGCGTTTGACCGAGGATCGCGATCTGGCCCTCGAAGAAGCCGCCACGGGGGACCAAAGCAACGCCGGTCGATGCGGCCGATGCCCGACCATCCTGGTCCGGCCTGCCGCCGGCCGGACTGGAATTCGGTGTGCTCGCGGTTTGCGTGGTTTCCGTGGCGTTGTTGAGGGCAGCCTGCTGCATCACGTTCGCTATGCGACCTCCCCGAGCAGTAGCCCACCGATACGCTCCAGATCCTCGAGATTGAAGAAATTCACTTCGAGCTTGCCACCGCCCTCGGCGGTTGGATGGAGGGTGACCTTCGTCTGAAGTCGCCTTTCGATGCGTTCGACATAGGCGCGCGTATCTGGGTCCAGGGGTGCAGTGGGCGCCTTGGCCCGCTTGGGACCGCGCACGCCGGCTTTGTCAGCGCCCCCGTTGATCTCGCGAGCAGCCTGCTCGGCGGCGCGCACCGAGAGAGATTGCTTCAGGATGCGAACTCGAAGCGCCTCACGCGCCTCGACGTCGGTGACCTGCAGAAGCGCTTTTGCGTGTCCGATGCTGAGCCGCCCCGCCTCGACATCCGTCTGGATCGAACTACTCAGATCCAGGAGGCGAATATGGTTCGCGACCGAGGAGCGATCCATCGCGACCTTCCGCCCGATTTCTTCCTGGGTATGGCCAGCATCTGCGAGAGCCTGATAGGCGTGGGCTAGCTCCATCGGATTGAGATCCTGCCGCTGTACGTTCTCCACGATTGCAAGTTCGAGCCGGTCCGCCGGCGCGACGTCGAGGATCACAGCCGGAAGGACTTTTCGACCCGCCAGCTGGCTGGCTCGAAAACGGCGCTCGCCCATGACGAGTTCGTAACGGCTACCGGCCTGGCGCACGACAACCGGCTGCAGCACACCGTGTTGTCCGATCGACCGCGCGAGCTGCGCTAGCCCGGCCTGGTCGAACTCTCTTCGGGGCTGGTCGGGATTCGGATCAATCAATGCGATATCGAGCTCTGTTAGCCCATTCCTGGTCGATTCCAGAGTCTCATGATCCATTTCTGTGTCGACGCTTTTATGTGTTCCTCGCGCATTCGCCTCAGCAGCGGGCGGACGGGTGCCTGTTTGATCGGTGCGTTGGGAAGGATTCGAGATCAATGCGCCAAGTCCCCTACCAAGAGCGCTACGGCGTTGACTCATCATGACCTCCAGGCGGGATTGGTTTTTGAGGATTCGGAAGAACGGGCGGCTTGCGAGGCGGATCACTGAGCGCAAGCTGCGCCAACAATTCAGCCGCCAACTTTACGTAGGCCACCGCGCCCTTTGAATGAATGTCGTAGAGCAGGATCGGTTGGCCATGGCTCGGCGCCTCGGAGAGGCGGACGTTGCGCGGTATGCGCGTTCGATAGACCTTTTCCCCGAAATGGCTGCGGACCTCGGCTTCGACTTGGCGAGCGAGATTATTTCGCCCGTCCGCCATCGTCAGCACGATGCCCTGGATTTCGAGCTTGGTATTGAGCTGCCCCCTCACGAGGTCAACGGTATCAACAAGGTTTGCGAGTCCCTCGAGCGCATAGTATTCGCACTGAAGCGGGATCAGTACTGCGTCAGCGGCGGTCAATGCATTCAGCGTCAGCAACCCCAGCGATGGTGGGCAATCGATCAGAATGATCTCGTACGCATCTCCGATCGCTTCGATCGACTGTGCAAGTCGGTATTCCCTCGCATCCATAGAGACGAGCTCGATTTCAGCGCCGACCAGATCGCGGCCCGACGGGACGACATGCAACGTCTCGAGCTCCGTCTCATAGGCACAATGCGTAAGCGGCATCCCATCGATCAAGACGTCGTACACGTGTCGGTCTGCTCTAGTGATGCCGTATGCGCTGCTCGCATTTGCCTGCGGGTCCACATCGATCAGAAGTATCGGGCGCTCCGACGCCGCGAGGCATGCGGCCAGATTTACGGCGGTGGTGGTCTTACCAACGCCGCCTTTCTGATTCACAACCGCGATGACATAAGGGCTTGAACCCATACTCTGGTCTCAGTCGAGGGGATGAGCTGATAGATCGTCGCCGCATTGCCCCCCGGTTGCGGTTGTTCGGCCCGAGTCGATTCCAGTCCGTGGTGCCGATTTTTAACACAGTCAATTACGATTGCGAGAGGTGAACGCGAGGGAGTGTCTTCAAAGTCGAGCCTAGGCTCGTTCTACTCGCGCGACCCAGAGCTTGCGCGCCCGCCCAGTCACGGGAACCCGGTATTCGCGAAGCGACAGATCTTCGAAGCCAACCGGAAGAGTCGGTCGGTCGGCCCCATCTGAGGCTGGCAGCGCGACCAGGCCACCAGACCTGGTCCAGGGACGCATCAGTTCGAGTGCTCGGGTCGGCTGAGTCATCGCCTGCGCAACCACGACGTCCGAGAGACGGGGTTCGACCTCATCAGAACGGCCAAGGACCGGAATGACGCGTAGCAAGCCAAGCTGGCGTCGAGCTTCTCGCTGCAGGTGATGACGCTTCAATCGCGACTCGACCAGTACGACTTCGAGATTCGGGCGAAGAATCGCGATCGGCAGCCCTGGAAATCCGACGCCGCTTCCAAGGTCAGCGAGACTCGAGGCAGTATCGAGCTCTGGAAGAGTTTTCGAGAGGGCGGCCGCATCCAACACGAGCCGGCCAGCCATGTCGATGGGGTCGCGATGGGCGGTCAGGCTGATACGGCTTGCCCATTCTGATAGCAACAGAACGAGTCGCGTCAGTTCTGAAACCTGATTGACAGCTTTCGGAATGTCGAGTTCCGCCAATCCGCGTTCGATCAAAGAAAAGACGGCGATCTCGACCTGCTCACGAGATTCGCCGTCTTTCATTTCGAACTCCGTTCCACGTGGAACGTTGCACTCTAGTCAAACTTCTGATCCGGCCCAGTGGGCTCAATGTTCCCCGTGGAACACTCTAGGATCCTGAGGATTCAGCCTGGGCATCCTCGTACTCGGCAGCGCCCTCGGGTACAACCAGAACCTGCCGGTATCGGCCCTCTCCAATGCTCATCGTCTCAACGCCCTCGATCTCTCGGATCGCCACGTGAATCGTCCGTCGATCACGGGAGTTCATCGGATCCAGCGCTATCGACCGTCCCGTATCTCGCGCTCGCTTCACTGCTCGGTCTGCCAGACGGCTGAGAGTTTGCTCTCGATCATCCCCACCACCTTCGACGTCAACGACAACTCGAGGTGCGTCTTCGCTTTGTCGCATCGCGACCTGGTTGGCAATGAGTTGCAATGCATCAGTCGCTCGGCCATCGCCGCCCTGAAGCGCCTCCGCAGCAGCTCCCTTCAATTGGAAAATCAGGTAGTCGCCTTCCGATGATTGCGACAGCTCAAAGGACCCGAGCTTCATTCGCTCGACTGCTCCGAGCAAAAACTCGCCAACCTCGCCAATCTTGCCAGAAGCCGTCCCCTTGGAGTCTGCTACAGACACCTTGGCTTCTTGTTCCAGGATTTCCTTCGGGGCAGGAGGGCTATCCGCGCTCGAGTTGACTCGTTCGGGTCTACGGCCCCTGCCTCGGCCTTCGCCTCGGCCCTCGTTGCGATCGTTGCGATCGCCGCGTTCGCGGGACCCACCTCGTCCGCCGCTACTTTCCTCGCGAGCCTCCCTGCGGGGACCTCGATCACCGCCTCGCTTCTCTTCCCCGCGAGATTCGCCGCCGCCTCCACTCGATTGGGGTGCTCGACCAGCTGCGCTCTTCGGCACCGCTGTAATGACGGTCTGGCCGTGGACGCCATAAATCTCGCCATCTTTGGGCACGATAATTTTCAGATCGCCC
>JAQBEG010000660.1:0-6265 GCA_032123985.1 Deltaproteobacteria bacterium | reverse complement strand
AGGTGCGCGCCGCCTCCAAAAGACAAGTGTGCGGGTGACATCGGTGACGTTCGTGACGTTGATGACGCCGTGCCGTTCGCGTAGCGCGCAACGTCGAATCGTTCGGGCTCGGGAAAGTGGTTGGGGTCCCGATTTGCGGCCGCCAGCCCGATGGCGACCTCTTCGTTCGCGGCGAATTCGTATCCGCCGAACTCGACGGGTTCGTGCAGGACGCGAATCGTCCATGTGATCGGACCCGAATAACGCAGGCATTCTTCGACAGCGCTTTCGATCAGCTCCGGCTCCGCGTGCAAGCGCGCAATTTCGCCGGGGTTGCGAATCAGTGTTGTCAGCCCGTTGCCGATCAGTCCGATCGTCGTCTCGAAACCCGCGATCAACAGTCCGATCGACTGGATCAGCAATTCCTCGCTACTCAGCCGATCGCCTTCTTCTTCCGCCGCGATGAGCGTCCCGAGCAGGCTGTCGTCATCTGCCTGGCCACGACGCTGATTGATGAGCTGGTTGAAATAGCCCGCCAGTCCGTTGCGCGCTTTTTCGACGCGGGCCACGAGTTCAGGCGGCGCGTTGCCGCGGCGCAGAGCGAGTCCGTGCGTGGCATCGGCGGTCCATTCCGTGAATGTGTCCCGGTCTTCGACGGGAACGCCCAGCATCTCGCAGATCAGCGTGGCTGGAACGGGAAGGGCGAGGTCCGCGATCAAGTCCATCTCACCTCGCGCCTCGACGCGGTCGAGAAGTTCGTCGGTCACGGCTTCGATGCGTGGACGCCAGGCCGCGATCGCGCGTGGTGTGAAAGCCTTCGAGACGAGTTTTCGCAATCGTGTGTGCTTGGGTGGATCCGTGAGCAGCATGAACTGGCCACGCTCTTCGGCCGCTTCTTCAGCGCTCTGTCCGGGCATTCTGCCGTCGGTGCGTCGCATCCCGGCACCGGTTAGGCGGAGCATGCGAAGGCAGTCTTCATAGCGAGTGAGCCGCCAGACCCCATCGGGCGTCAGGCTGACCGGATGTTCCTCGCGCAGGCGGCGGTAGATCGGGTAGGGATCGTCGAGATAGCGCGGATTCGCCGGGTCGGCGCCGTGCCAGCTCGGTTCGGGGCGTGGGTTCGCCGCGATTGCTTTTAGCATGGGCCGATGATGGCGAATTTGCACTCTGAGTGCAATAATGGCCAAAACGAAATTCAGGAGGGTTTGGAGCGATGGCGACTGAACAGGATGATCGGACGGTAGAAGAGACCGCAGCGCAGGCCGTCTTCGACGCGGATGCACTTCGCGAGAAATACCGCCAGGAGCGAAATAAGCGCCTTCGCGACGACGGCAATGCGCAGTACATCGAGGTCAAGGGCGAGTTCGCACATTTCCTCGAGGATCCGTATGCCAAGCCTGGGTTCGAGCGAGAACCGCTAACGGACGAAGTCGAGGTCCTGGTGATCGGCGGCGGTTTCGGCGGTTTATTGGCCGGTGCACGCCTGCGACAAGCCGGCATCGAGGACATTCGCATTTTGGATCCGGCCTCGGACTTCGGAGGCACCTGGTATTGGAATCGCTATCCGGGAATCGCCTGTGACATCGAATCCTATACCTATCTACCGTTGCTCGAGGAAGTCGACTACGTACCGAAGGAAAAATACGCCTTCGGTCGCGAAATCATGGACCACAGTCAGGCCATCGCGCGCAAATTCGATCTGTACCGCAACGTCTGTTTCCAGACGCGCGCCGAGGAACTTCGCTGGGACGATGAGTCGGCGCGCTGGATCGTCTCGACGAATCGGGGCGATCGGATGAAGGCGCATTACCTGTGCCTGGCGACCGGTCCTCTCAATCAACCCAAGCTTCCGGGCATCGCGGGCGTCGAGGACTTCGAAGGCCATTCATTCCACGCCAGTCGTTGGGACTACGAGTATACGGGAGGCAGTTCCGAAGGGAATCTGACGGGACTAAAAGGCAAGCGGGTCGGCATCATCGGTACGGGTGCGACGGCCGTTCAATGTGTTCCGCATGTCGGAGAGTCGGCTGAGCATCTCTACGTATTCCAGCGAACGCCGTCCTCGATCGATGTGAAGAACAACCCGCCCACCGATCCGGAGTGGGCGGAATCGCTCCCTTCGGGTTGGCATCAGCAACGTATGGATAACTTCAACGCGCTGGTCTCGGGCGTGCCGCAAGCCGAGGACCTGGTGAAGGACGGTTGGACCGATCTGATCGGCAAGCTCGTTGTCGGCCTCCAGCAGGGAAAGACTAGTGATCTATCGCCCGAGGGCATCGCTCGTGCCGTCGAACTAGCGGACTTCGAGAAGATGGAAGAGATTCGTGCGCGAGTCGATTCCATCGTCAAGGATCCCAAGACCGCAGAGGCCCTCAAGCCCTACTATCGGCAGTTCTGCAAGCGGCCCTGCTTCCACAACGAATACCTCGAGACCTTCAATCGCCCCAACGTGACATTGGTCGATACCGAGGGCCGCGGCGTGGAGCGCATCACGAAGAAGGGCGTCGTTGTCGGCGGTCACGAATACGAACTCGATTGTCTGATCTATGCCAGCGGCTTCGAGGTCGGCACAAGCTTCTCGCAGCGTGCGGGTCTCGAACTCTACGGGCGTGACGGGCAGAGCCTGACGGAGAACTGGCAGGACGGCATTCGTACGCTCCATGGGATGCATACGCGCGGCTTCCCCAATTGCTTCTTCATGAGCAACCCGCAGGCCGGCTTCACGGCAAGCTATCCGCACCTGCTCGACGAGCAGGCCAAGAACCTCGCCTACATCATCAAGACGGGCACCGAGAAGGGACTTCAGCGTGTCGAAGCGAGCGAGGAGGGCGAGGCCGGATGGGTCCAACAATGCATCGACAAAGCGCGCAATGCGGGCGACTTCCTCGAGAACTGCACACCTGGCTATTACAACAATGAGGGCAAGACATCCGAGCTGAGCACGCAGAATGGCTGGTACGGCGGCGGCTCGATCGAGTTCTTCAAGATTCTCGAGGATTGGCGTTCAGAGGGCCATCTCGAAGGAATGGACTTGAGTTAGGCGATGACTTCGAGATGACCTCAATGCCCGCAACGGCGGCGGCAGAAATGCTGGACGGCCGACAGAGCCGAACGGTCCGGTCGCGGCTGGCGATCTGTGAAGCTTGTGTTGATCTCGTCGAGGAAGGCTCGCTGCAGCCGAGTGCGGACGAGATCGCCAAGCGTGCTGGAGTCTCTCGCCGGTCGATCTTCAATCACTTCGCTGATCTTGCGGAACTGTATGACGCCGTCGTCGAAGTCGGCATGCAGCGCTGTGCGCCGCTGTTGGAGGAGATCTCCGATCGAGATTCCGTTGAGGATCGCGTCGCGGAGTTGGTGCGGGTCCGTTCGAAGTTTCTCGAGGCGACGGGTGTCTTTACACGAGCGTTGACGGCGCAGGCCCTGGTTGGCCAGGCCGCCGATCAAGCCCTGCGCGTTTCGAAGGATGGCCTAGAGCGGCATCACCAGGAAGTCGAGCGGTTGTTCGAGCGAGATCTTGAGGCGTTGACGTCGCCCGCGCGAGAGGAAGTTCTCGAAGCGATGTCCGCCGCGATGGCTCCTCTGCTGTGGGAAACCCTTCGCCGCACCCGAGGAAACTCCGTGTCGCGTACGCGCGCCGTGATGAAGCGGATGTTGACTTCGCTTCTGCGAGACGTAGGCGTCGACGTCTAGCCGAGCCGATAGGCGCGTGTCGCAGTGTCGTGAAACAGTGCCGACTTCTCGGCTTCGGATGCGTCTGCCACGATTTTCTTGAACGCGTTCCACAGAACTGCGTAGGAGCAGCTCTGCTTGTCGACCGGAAAGTTGCTTTCGAACATGCAGCGCTCCACGCCGAAATGCTCGATGACGTGACGGTAGTAGCGTCCGGTCGCTTCCACGATCTCGTCGGACGTCGCGGGCCGGTCGCGTTTGTGAAAGCCAAACCCGTTGATGGGCATCACCAGGCCACCCAGTTTCGCGAATACATTGGGGCGGCGGGCCAGCTCTGCAATGTTCTCGCGCCAGTCGGCGAATATTGCTTCGCGCTTCGCCTCGTAGGGCCCAATGCCCAACGGGCCGCCGAAATGGTCGAAGACGACGGGCGTATCCGGAAATGCCTGCGCCAGGTCGATCAGCTCTGGAATCTGTGGGTGATAGAGCCACGCGTCGAACGAGAGCCCGCGTTTTCCGAGTTCCGCATAGCCCTCGCGAAAGGTTGAATCCATCAGCATGTGCTCGAATGGGTTCGTGTGGGAGTTGCGGACCTCGGGACTCGAATCCCAGCCTGCGGCGTGGCGAATCCCGCGAAAGCGAGTGCTCGATTGCATGTGCGCATCGAGCACATCGCCCACCGCCTCGCCCAGATTCAGGTCTGCAAAGCTCACGATGCCTGCACATGCGCGAATCGGTCCGTAGCCGCCGCTGGCTGCCATGGCGGATACGCCGTTGACGAACTCGGTTTCGCCAACCGGGCGCATGGCTTCCGGACCAGCATCTCGATACATACTCGAGCATTCCACGAAAACCGTGGAAACTACGTTGTGACCGCTCTGTGTGTCTTCGAGTAGCTGGTCGAGCAGATAGCGACGATCGGGATGATCCCAGAGATGATGGTGCGGATCGCAGATCGGCCGCTGCGGGTCGATGATCGGTTCGACGACTCGAGCGAGCCATTCGGCCTGGTTCAGGTTCATCGCGGGCAATGGTATCACCGTTCCCACAGGAGCTCGTGGATGTGAAAGCGGCGCTTTCAGCACCGCCGATACTAGTCAATATGACAATCAAGCCTTGGATGGGGGCACACTCACTCGGCTCCGGGCGTATTCACCTCGTTCCGGGAAACCTCCGGGAAGATGCGCACGTCCACGGATCTGGGAGTCCGCACTCGCCGGAACGTCGTACAGCCGTCCGCAAACGCGACACGTAGCGTGGTAATGGGGTTCCCGCCTCGCTTCGTATTGGTAGGGCTCGTCGACCGCCGTCAGGCGAGAAGCCAGGCCCGCCTGGACGAAAGCGTCCAGGATCTCGTAGACGGTCTTCTGGCTCAGGTTCTCGTGCTCGGGCAGCAGTCGCGCGTGGAGCTCCGCAGAAGTCAGGTGACTCTTCAGCCGACGGAGGCGGCGCAGCGCAGCGCAGCGATGCGCTGGCGCGTGGCCCGAAGGCCGTGGCTCGAGAGCTCCTCAGCAATTTTTTCGTCGGCGGTGCGATGAGGCATGGCGAACCGTGTTGGCTGCTGGCCCGGCAGCGTAGCACCGGGATTAGAAGGCGATGGGGCACCGGGAATGCCGACTGCCGACCAATCGGGCAGGGCTCGGAGTCTGGCATCATTCTGAGCGCCTAGCGTTGCTGGCGGCGACGGGTTCCGTGGGGCAACCGCGGGACGAGCGTTTACGAATCAGGCTTCTTTGATTTGGAGGACTTACGTCGCTTGGAGCCGGATGCGATCCCCGCCGCCTCCACCATTCGCGATTCCCGCCGCGACCACAAGTCTCGGCGATCTCGCAAGCGCCCGACCGCCGTCCGCTGCGCCACTCGACGCGCCGGATCGCGCGTGGCGCTCAGTTCGGGAGCTGGATGACCTGTCCGGGATAGATCTTGCTCGATCGCGAGAGGCCGTTCGCACGCAGGAGTCCATCGACCGAGGTGTTCTGGGTCTGCGCGATCCGGCCGACCGAGTCGCCCTTGCGCACGGTGTAGCTGCGCGCGCCGGCCGCACTTCCCGTTTGGATCTTGATCTTCTGGCCGACTGCGAGGCGGTCGCTGCGCAAGCGATTGTCCCGCTTGATGCGGTCGACCGTACTTCCGTATCGCGACGCCAGCAGCCACAGACTGTCGCCCGAGCGAACCGTGTGGGTCGCCAGCGCGCTTCCGCCGCTCCTGTTCGCCGAGACGGCTGGCGTCCAGCCGGCTCGCTGCGGGATCTTGAGACGCTGTCCCGCCCGAATGCGGTTACGGCTGCCGAGCTTGTTGGCTTTCACGAGCGCGGTCACCGTGGTCCGGTGGCGGCGGGCGATGGTGGATAGCGTGTCGCCGGGGCGCACCCTGTAGCGCGCGAAGGTCACCTCCGGCGGCGGGACGTAGGCGGGCAGGGCCGCGACCTTCTCGTCGAGCGACGCGGCGACGCTCGCGGGCACGCGGAGCGCATAACGGTCTGCGGGGGTCGTGCCGCGGCGCAGCTCGGGGTTCAGGCCGACGAGCGCATTCCGGTCCAGTTCGAGGGCGGCATCCAGGTCGCTGAGAAGCAGATGCCGGTTCATCTCGACCGTCTCGATTTCGAGGACGGGGTAGG
>JAQBEG010000659.1:0-2914 GCA_032123985.1 Deltaproteobacteria bacterium | reverse complement strand
GCAGGAGAAACACGAGGCGATGCGGCTGCTTGGCGCCGCAGGTGTTCCTTGCTCGGCAATTCTGGATACCCACGACCTCTATCACGATCCGCATCTGCAGGAGCGTGGATTTATCGAGAAGGTCGAGCATCGTGATCACGGCGAGGTTCCGCTGCTAGGTTTTCCAACCCGGATGTCCGAAAGCGCAGTCGCATTCGAACGTGCTCCATATTTCGGCGAGCATACGGATCAGATTCTCATGGAGGATCTCGACCTCGACGCCGCGGCGATCCAACGGCTTCGCGAGGCGAAGATTCTCGCTTGATAACGCGAGTCGGGCTTCCAATCTCGACGACTCACGCGTTGGTTGGAGGACTCACCGGTGCCGGTTTTACGCTTGAGCCCGGCCAACTGTCGTGGTCGGCCCTTGGTGGGAGCTGTTTTCTTCCTCTTCTTGTGAGCCCCGTGTTGGCTTTTGGCTTCGTGAGCCTGATCTATGCACTCGCGCACCAAACGCGTCGAATCCTCGGTATCGATGCAGGCACATGTGTTTGTATTGGTGAATCGCGCGATCCCGTGCGACAGACACCGGCTGGCGCGTGGTTCGTCGAACGTACCGGTTTGGAACTCACGGTGGACCAGGTCGACACCTGTCGCGACTTCTATGTGGGTGAGGCGCTCGGTGTGTCCGTGCAAACGATCGTCAATCGTGCGCATCAGATTTCCGCCTTTCTGCTCGGCTCGCCCGTTTCGACGACGCACGTATCGACCGGTTCGCTCTTCGGGATTGGGTTGTGGAACAAAACTACGAACTGGAAAATGGTGAGTGGAATCGTAGCGGCCTGGTTCGGCACGCTGCCGGTTGCCGCAGGTCTGGCGGCAGCAGCGGCATATATGCTCCAATCATGTGCGGAGCGTTCCACGTGTGCGATCTGAAACCGATGTTGATCATCGAGCCGGTGCTATCGTCTCGACCGCACCCCAGTACCCCTAGCACCCCCAGGAGATCCCCATGACGACTTCCCTTTTGCTCGAAGGAAAAACCGCGATCGTAACCGGAGCTTCCAGCGGTATCGGACGCGCGACGGCCGAGGTGCTCGGCGCAGCAGGTGCGCATGTCTTTCTTGGTGGCCGTACCGCGCCGGCAATGGATGAATCGAAGAAGAAGATCGAGGAAGCGGGCGGCAAGGCGACCGTCGTGACTCTCGATGTGCGCGACATCGCGCAGGTTCGAGGACTCGTCGAGACGGCGGTCAGCGAGAGCGGCCGACTCGACATCATGGTGAATAATGCCGGCGTGTCGTTTCCTGCACCGATCCTGGAAGCCGAGCCAGAAGACTGGCGAACCATGCTCGAAACAAACATTCTCGGTTTGCTCGTCGGTTGTCAGGCTGCCGTGAAAGCGATGCGTGCATGCGGGTCTGAAGGACACATCGTGAACATTTCGTCGATTGCGGCGCAGCGATCCGATAGCGGCGTGTACGGGTCGACGAAACACGCGGTCAATGCGATTTCTTCGTCACTGCGCGGAGAACTCGAAGACGACACCATTCGAGTCGTCAATGTCATGCCGGGCGCGATCGCGACCAATTTTGCGCGAAATTTCGATCCCGCCTTCGTAGAGGGATTCGTGAAGATGGCGGGACTCGAGGTCGACGTCAAAAAGGGCGCACGACTGCCCGATGAAGTTTTCGAACAGCTCTCGACGCAGCTCCGAAATATGCTCGGAGATCCGGTCGACGTTGCGAACGCAATTCTCTATGCCGTGTCCCAACCGATCCAGGTCGGCATTGCGGACATCGTCGTGCGGCCCGCGAAGCACATCAATCTCTAACCAAGCTTGGGCGCCAGTGGGTCTACGTGGAAGCGTCGAATTCCTTCTGTCATCGCAAGCCCCGCGCCCGGGAGCAGGCATGTCAACGAACTGCAGAATAATCTCGATCGTCGTGCGCCTCCTGCTGTCCGTGGTGCTATTTGTGGCATTTTCTCTGACGGTGTCAGTCGAAACGGCTTCCGCGCAGCGTGGCGGATTGGATGGGGGCGGCGGTGGCGGGAAGATGGTGCCCGACCAGTATGAGGATGGCGCGACCTTGTCAGAGGTCTTCAGCGATGGCGTCAAGTTTCTCGCCGATGGTAAATGCAAGGAGGCAGAGGACAAATTCGAGTTCGTTCTGAAAAAAGTGCCACGCAACTCGCAGGCGAACTATCTACGCGGGGTCGCGCTTCAATGCCAGCACAGATACAAATCCTCGGTTCGCTACTTCAGGATAGCCAAGCGAGACGATGCTCAGTTCTACCAGGCCTATAGTGGACTCGGCATCTCGTATCTCGCGCTCGGGAAGTCGAAGAATGCGCATGAAGAATTGCAGCAGCTCGAGCGTTATATGAATCTTTGTCAAAGGAAGAATCGAAAATGCCCTCCGGAGCTACTGAAGGCGTACAAGAAACTGGCGACGGCGATCGAGAGAGCAGAAGGCGGGGTCCCTGACTCAAAGGGCGATGATCGACACGGCCTTTTGTTTGGCCCCGATACACATACTCGGACGATCGACTTCGCCAATCGCCAATCGCCAATCGCCGCCCCAATTACGTTGTGGCCTCTTGATTAAAACCCAGCAAAGCCTGATTCCAACATAGAACGAAGTGCGCCCGGCGCCGGAGGATCGATCGATGACTCGTCTTGGCTATCAAATTCCAAACTTTACCTATCCTGATACGCGACCCGAAGAGATTTTCGGAAAGGTCGTCGCGCAGGCCAAGGCCGCCGAAGCAGCCGGTTACGACCGCGTGATGGTAATGGACCATTTCTATCAGCTGCCCGGAATCGGTGCGCCACATGAGCCGATGTTCGAGTGCTACTCGATGCTTTCGGCTCTCGCACAACATACGAAGAAGGTCCGGTTGTCTGCTCTCGTAACGGGAAACACCTATAGAA
>JAQBEG010000658.1:0-5299 GCA_032123985.1 Deltaproteobacteria bacterium | reverse complement strand
AGGGGAAGGATATCCTCCGTGCGGTCTGCAAGAGAGGCGATCAGAATGCGTTGGCCTGCGATCGGCGATACGCCGCCATCGACTCTGGCCGCGGTAACCGTAGTCAGCACGCGAGCACTCTTGGTGGACGCAGCCGATTCTCGCATCGCCTCTGAGAGACGAGCCAGCAGGCTGGCCCCGAGATGATCGGCGCCTTCGATCAGCAGTGTGCCGCCTTCGGCCCGTGCAAGTGCGCCGCTTGAGGAGGCATCACCGAAAAGTTCACGAAGCTGGAAGGGTTCACTCAAGGCGAGGACGCTGAGCTCGATCAGCGGCCCTGCGGCCCGAGCGCTCCACTGGTGAATCGCCCGAGCGACGTGTTTGCGACCGCTGCCACTGGGTCCGATCAGCAGCACCGGATCGTTTGAGCGGGCAATTCCACTCGCCTGATCGACGACGGTCTGCATCAACGCACTCGCAGAGATGATACGATCGTTACGGCGCCGGCCGGTCGGTTGCCCAACTCCTGCCGCTGCGCCTACCCCGAGATCGGGGACCGACCCGGCAGGTGTTGTCGTTTCGACGCGGCTAATGCCGAGTGCTGAATGCTGTTCGGACATGGCACGGAGCCCCCCGGTAAGATCGCGACCAATCCAGAAGTATTGGGATTCCGGACATTTGTCAATGACTTTTGCGAATCAAATGCGGACCAAACTCATTTGATTCCCGACTTGACGCGGAATCAGGTGCATATTACTCCGGGGTCGGTTCAATGAGCAACCACCAAATCGATAGAAGCGGGCATTGGGCCACAGTTGGCACATATATAACCCCGGGGGTGATCAGATGGCGGTAGCGACAGAACAAGGTCGAATCAGGCTGCTTTCCGATGCCCTGGTCGATCAGATCGCGGCGGGCGAGGTCGTTGAGCGACCCGCGTCTGTCGTGAAGGAGTTGGTCGAGAACAGCCTCGACGCGGAGGCCAACCAGATTCGGGTCGACGTTCGCGATGGGGGGTCCGCCCTGATTGCCGTCACCGACGACGGTCTCGGCATGTCGCCGGCCGAACTGCCGATGGCCCTCCAGCGGCATGCCACGAGCAAGCTCAGCAAGGCTTCGGACCTGATGGAGATATTGAGTTTCGGATTTAGGGGCGAGGCGTTGCCCGCGATTGCTTCGGCATCGCGTTTCCGAATTCGCAGTCGGGTCAGGGGGGCCGATCATGGTTACGAGATCCGTTCTGAGGGAGGGAAGATTCTCCGCGAAGGCGAAGCCGGCGGGCCGGTGGGCACCCGAATCGAGGTCGCCGATCTATTCGCGACGGTTCCGGCGCGGCGTAAGTTCCTGAAGCGCCCGAGCACTGAATGGGGGCACATCGCCGATTGGCTCGCACGCCTGGCGTTGGTGCGACCCGATATCCACATAGAAGCGCAGCGAGACGACCGAAAAGTCACGGTCTGGCCCGCCTGCGACGACGCCCGCGATCGGATCGCTGCGATCCTTTCCGAGGACGACGCAGCGTCGCTCATCGAAGTCGACCAGGAGACGCCGGCAGGTCGCATTCACGCCTTCGTCTCGACGCCCGAACGCACGCGCCCGAACGTCCAGGGCATCTACCTTTTCGTGAATGGTCGACCCGTGCGAGATCGGCTCCTGCGACATGCGCTGGTGGAATCGTATCGTGACCTACTACCACGTGGTCGCTTCCCGATCGCGGTTGTCTATCTCACCGTCGCGCCCGGGGAGGTCGACGTGAACGTGCATCCCGCGAAGTGGGAAGTGCGGTTTACGGATCCTCAGGCAATCCATCGCGCGATTCGACATGCGGTACGCGACGCCATGTCATCGCGACGGTGGCTTGGTGGCATGGCGCCGCCGAGCGAATCAACGGGTGTACCCGCTCGGTCGATCTCGGCTGACCGAGTAGACGACTGGGCGAATCCGACGCGGACCCCACAAGCACTCCCGACCACGGATGATTGGATCTTCGCGTCCGGCGGAGCGTCTTCGGATCGTGTCGCCGATCGCGCCGACCTCGCAGCCGACGCGGATTCAGACGCTGTCAATACTGCGCCCCCGGTTGCGGCGTTCGGCACGCTGCCCCTCCTGGGTCAGCTGCGCGCGAGCTATCTGCTTGCTGAGACCGACGACGGTCTGATCGTCGTCGACCAGCACGCCGCGCATGAGCGGATTCTCTACGAAGGCCTGCGTAAGCAATGGCTCGAATCGGGCGTTGCCCGTCAGGGCTTGCTCGAGCCGGCCACCGTTGCGCTTTCTGCCGGCGCGATCGCCGCCCTGGAAGGCGCTGCCGAACTGGCCGAGCGTCTGGGATTCGAGATCGAAGCGTTCGGCGAGGGCGCGGTCCTCGTGCGCTCCGTGCCTGCCGAGCTCGCTGGGCAGGACGTGGTGAGCCTCGTGACCGAATTGGCGGCGGCACTCGAGGAGGCGCCGCAAGGCGAGGAGTCGGACGCCAGCGCAATCCGCTGGCTTCCGAGCCTCGATCGGCTCTTTGCGACCCTCGCCTGTCATTCGGCGCGGCGCTTTGGTGACCGTCTCCCCGAAGCCGAGCAACGCGCCATCCTCACTGGGCTCGATTCGATTCCCTGGGCACCGACCTGTCCTCATGGTCGTCCTGTCGCGATCCTGATTCGGCATGAGGATCTCGAACTCCGCTTTCGGCGGCGCTAGATGGAGATGGCGCTAGGATCCGCGGCCCCATGCCCAACGAGACCCCGGAAAACCAGGATCTAGAATTGTCGAGTCAGACTGACACTCGTCCGCCCGTCGTCGTCGTGACCGGGCCGACCGGTTCCGGGAAATCCTCGCTTGCCGTCGAGTTGGCGGAACGTTTCAACGGCGAGATCGTGAACGCCGATTCGATGCAGGTTTTTAGGTACATGGACATCGGCACCGCGAAACCGTCGGCGGCCGATCGGTCCCGGGTTCCGCACCACCTCTTCGATGTGATCGATCCGCGCGAATCTTATAGTGCCGGTCGTTATGCCAAAGATGCGCGAGCGGCAGCTGCAGCCATTCATGCACGTGGACGGGTTGTCTTTCTCACGGGTGGAACCGGCCTTTACATTCGCGCGTTCCTCGATGGTTTGATCGATACCGAGAACGTCGATCCAGCTCTGCGCAAACGGCTCGAAGAGGAGCAGGCGCGCGCAGCCGAGCAGGGCGACCCCGATCGGTTGCATCGTCGGCTAACAGAATTCGACGCGCAGGCGGCGGCCACGATCCATCCGAACGATGTGCGACGCACGGTGCGTGCGCTCGAGATCCTCGAGCAATCCGGCCAGCGCGCCTCGAGCGTCCGCGAGGCCCACGGCTTTCGCGAGCGACCCTTTCGGGTGTTGCACTTGTGCATCGATCCGGGCCGGGAAGTGCTGAACGAGCGGATCGAGCAGCGCGCCGAAGCGATGATCGAGCAGGGCTTGCTTCGCGAAGTGCGGAACCTGCGCGACCGTGGCTATTCCGCCGACCTCAGGCCAATGCAGGCCATCGGTTATCGACATATCCAGCCGGTGGTCGACGGCGCTGACACGCTTGCCAATGCGCTCGAATCGATGAAGGTCGACACACGCCGATTCGCGCGCCGCCAGCGCACATGGATCCGCCCACTGCCCGGCGTCCACTGGCACGACCCGGCCGCATCGGATGCCATTTTCGAGCGTGTGCGGCAATTTCTCGAGGAGAATGCCCTCGTGGGAGAAGCCCGCTCGGGATCCTGACTGAACCGCTATCCTGCGCCGCCATGACCGATTCCCAGCGACTTCCCGTGGTGGCCCTCGTCGGCCGCCCAAATGTAGGCAAGTCGACGTTATTCAATCGATACGCCGGCTACCGGCGTGCGCTCGTCGCCGATCAGCCCGGGCTGACGCGCGATCGCATTGCCGAGAGGATCGAAGTAGAAGGCCGGATGATTTGGCTCGTCGACACGGCCGGGCTCGATCCGGTGCGGGGCGAGAGTCTGGAAGCCGCGGTGCAGGCGCAGGCGCAGGCGGCGGTCCGGGGCGCGGACGTCATCCTGTTGATCGTGGACGGAAAACTCGGTCTTGTCCCCGAGGACGAGGCGATCGCATCCACGCTGCGAAAGTCTGGTAAAACAATCGGGCTACTCGTCAACAAGATCGACCAACCGATGCATCATCAGCATCGCCTCAACGATTTCTATCGACTCGGTATCGAGCAGACCTTTGCAGTCTCCGCCGAGCATGGGGGAGGGGCCTTCGACGCCCTCGAGCGGGTTCTCGCGACGTTGCCCAAAGAAGACGAGGACGAGTTGCCCCGCACGTTGGGCGATGATAACCCCATACGCATCGCGATAGTAGGCCGGCCCAACGTGGGCAAGAGCTCGATCGCGAATCGTTTGGCAGGCGAGAACCGCGTCGTCGTGTCCGATGTGCCGGGCACCACGCGCGACTCCGTCGACATCGCGATCAGCCGTGACGGCGACGACTACGTTCTTGTTGACACGGCCGGCCTGCGCAAAGTCGGCCGACGGCAGGGCCCGGGCGAACACGGCGGGGCGTTGATGACGCTTCGCTCGCTCGAGCGCGCGGAGCTCGCACTTCTCGTCGTTGATGCGAGCGAGGGAATCGCGGACCAGGACCTGCGCGTGGCCTCTCTACTGCGTGAGCATGGCTGTGCGGCAGTCGTACTCGCCAATAAGTGGGACCTGGTCGACAAAGACGACCGCCAGGACGTACTCGCAGATATTGCGCACCGCCTGCGATTCATGTCCGATGTTCCGATCGCGTCCGTATCAGCACAGACGGGTGCCGGATTCGGATCGTTGTTTCAAAAACTCAGGAAGGTCGCCTCCTCGAGTCGGCTTCGAATCCCAACCGCCGATCTGAATCGCTGGCTTCAAGACGTCGCCGAGAAACATCCTCCGTCGATGGCGAGCCGCGGTTCGACGAAGCGCGCGAACAAACTTTTCTACGCGTCTCAGGTTGCCGTGAGCCCGCCGGTCATTGTGGTTTTCTGCACCGACCCGAAGGCGATTCAGACCTCATACATTCGTTTTCTGGAAAATCAACTCAGGGAGAGTTTCGGTTTCGAAGGGACACCGGTTCGAGTCCGACTGCGGGAAAGATCAGGCCGGCGAAGTGATCGTGAAGACGCCGAATAGGGCCCCTCGAACTCCAGGGTGGCTCCGATACACTCCGGCGCCCAGAGCACTGGAAGTCTGGGTGTGTATGGCTCGAAGCAAACGACGAATCGAGACACCCAGCACCGTCTGACCCGAGCGCGGGTCGTTACCTAGAAGGATCGTACTTTGTCCAAGAAAACCCCTGATACCGCTGGGCATGCT
>JAQBEG010000657.1:0-3437 GCA_032123985.1 Deltaproteobacteria bacterium | reverse complement strand
CCCACGTCCATGAACTCGATGAAGCGGAGGGTATGGCCGGATCCGTGGAAGTGTTGCGCGAGGTCGACAATCTGGTCGTCGTTCACGCCTCGCTGAACGACGCAGTTGATCTTGACCGGTCCGAGGCCCGCGGCCTCCGCGGCCGCGATGCCTTCGAGGACACGATCGACGTCGAAGCGTTCGCCGTTCATCTTGTGGAAGGTGTCGGGATCGAGACTGTCGAGGGAAACCGTTACGCGCCCGAGTCCGGCGTCGGCCAGGGATTTAGCCCAGCGCGGAAGAAGACTGCCGTTGGTCGTGATCGCGATATCGAGCTTCTCGTCGAGGGACGCCAGTCTCGCGATCAGATCCGAGACGTCATGGCGAAGCAGAGGTTCTCCGCCCGTGATGCGGATCTTTTCGACACCGAATCCAACGAAGAGCCCGGCAAGGCGTTCGATCTCTTCGAACGTGAGGATCTCCTCACGTGGCAAGAAGGCGTAGCGCTCGCCAAAGATCTCTGCGGGCATGCAATAGGGGCAGCGAAAATTACAGCGATCCGTCACCGAGATCCGCAGATCTCGGAGCGGTCGGCCCAACTGGTCTGTGAGTTCTGTCGGCGCACTCAAGGGGGACGGGGCTCCTAATCTTGACCGATCGGTATTCTATCGTAGGATGCGTGGGATGCATCTCATGGCACGTGAGGATACCGGGCTTCGATGCCTGCTGCGGGTCGCCCTCGAAGGCCGGTCTGGGGCCCCCGTCTCGATCGCCCTGATCGCCGACAAGGAGCGCATTTCCGGAGTCTATGCGGCCAAGCTCATGCGCCAGTTGCGCATTGCCGGGCTCGTCGACAGCAAACGCGGTGCTGCGGGGGGCTATAGACTCACACGGGACGGCTGCGAAATCACGGTCTGGGACGCTATCCAGGCACTCGACGAGAGCTTTCTTCCGGCAACGACCTGCGACTGTCTGCCCGAAGATCGAGTCGATTGTCGCCGTACGACCGATTGCGCCGTGTCGTCGCTCTGGCGAAGGATCGGTGACGAAATTCGGCGTCAGCTGTCGGCGATCACATTGGCGGATCTTTGCGCCGGTTCGTCGGCAAGCAGTGAGCACGTGAGCCTGCCCATATTCACGGAAATCGCGGCCTGCACACCAACACACCAAGAGAATGAGGAGACTTCGACGTGGCGATTCTCGAACTAACAGAGGTTGCTGCCGCGAAGGCAAAGACGCTGCTCGCCTCGAGCAACCAACCGAACGGGGCGCTGCGTGTGGCCGTTCGAAACGGAGGCTGTAGCGGTATGCGCTATGAGCTTCTCTTTGACGAGACACGGCGCGAAGGAGATGTCGAACTCGAGTTTTTTGGTCTCCCGGTCTGGGTCGACCCCGAGAGCGCGACCTTCCTCGAGGACATCACGATCGACTTCTCCGACGAACTCAATGACGCCGGATTCAAGATCCAGAATCCGGGTGCCACGGAAACCTGCGGCTGCGGAGAGAGCTTCTCGCTCTAGCCGATCTCGGTCGTCCGTGTGATGACCTGACTGACGAGACCATATTCTTTGGCCTGGACGGCGTCCATCCAGAAATTTCGATCGCTATCCTTGGCGACCCGCTCGACATCCTGCCCGGTTTCCGCCGCGATGAGCGCATTGAGTCCCGCTCGGACTTTGAGAATTTCTTCGGCTTCGATGCCGATGTCCATCGCCTGCCCACCGGCGCCGCCCGTGGGCTGATGCAGCAAAAAACGAGTGTGCGGCAGCGAATACCGACTCTCTCTGGGCGCACCAAATAGGATCGGCACGGCGATACTGGCCACCCAGCCCGCGCCGATCGTGATGACCGGCGATTCGATGAAACGAAGCATGTCATGAATGGCAAAGCCCGAATCGACGTGGCCGCCCTGGGAAGTGATCAACACGCGAATCGGCTCGTGGCTCTCAGCGTCGAGAATCAGGAGTTGCGCGATCGTCTTTTCCGCGAGCTTGTCGTCCACCGCTCCGGACACGAGCACCGTTCGCGTCTTCAACATTCGCAGCCCAAGACCTTCTTCGCGCGCCGGCGACTCCTCGGGTTGGTCCGCCATGATTCGAATCGATCTTTCAGTGCTCATCGCCTTGCTCCGGTCCACCGTCTCCCCCCTTGCCCGCATCACGCGAGTCACCTGGCGGACCGGACAGTAGCAGCCCCAATAGACGGCGCGTGCGTCCCCGAATCACAAACTGCCCTCTCCCCCGATCGTGTTCGGCTGACTACACTGAGCCATCCCGTTGCTTCGAACGCAATGCCTAGTCGAGGAGAACCATCGGATGGAAGTCCCGCTGCTCATCACCGATTTCCTGCGTCGGGCCGTTCGGCTCTACCCGGACAAGACCGCGGTCGTCGACGGCGAGAATCGCTTTACCTATCGCGAGCTGGACGAACGGGTCGATCGGCTGTCGAATGCGCTGCTCGATCTCGGGCTCACGCAGGGCGACCGCGTCTGCATCCTCAGCCCGAACTCACATTTTTTCCTCGAGAGCTTCTATGCGACGGCGCAGATCGGGATCGTCCTGGTGCCCTTGAACTACCGGCTGGTCGCGGCAGACCATGAGTACATCCTGAATCATGCGGGCGTCTCCGCTGTACTCGTCGATTGGGAGTACGCCGCGGTGGTCGACGAGATCCGCGACTCACTCCCGAGCGTGAACCACTGGATCGTGGCCGATGACAGAGACGTAGATCGAGAGGGTTGGCAGTCCTGGAACAAACTCGTCGAAGCAGCCAGCCCGAAAAAGCCCGCACTGCCCGAGATTGGCGAGAACGAACTCGTCTCGATCAACTACACCTCGGGCACGACGAGTCGGCCGAAGGGCGTCATGATGACGCACCGCAACTGCTACCTGAACGCCTACAACATGATCGTCCACATGGGCATTCGCCACGATGACATCGAACTCTGGACCTTGCCGATGTTTCATTGCAATGGCTGGGGCGGCGTCTATGCGCTGACGGGCATGGCGGGGACCCACGTGATCCTGCGCGCGATCGATGGAGAAACGATCTTTCGACTGCTTTCGGACGAGAAGATCACATTCGCCTGCATGGCACCGGCAGTCCTGCGCGCGATCCTCGACTATCCCGACAAGGATCGCTTCGAGATCGATTCGTCACCACGATTCACGGTCGCAGGCGCACCGCCGCCAGCGGCCTTCATCGAGCGTCTGGAAACCGAACTGGGCTGGGAGTTCATCCACCTCTACGGACTGACCGAGACGGCGCCCCTGCTGACGACGTCACGCCCGGATGCGACAACCGAAAGCGACGACTGGGCACGGCGCTCACGCGCCGGTGTCGCCGGCCTGGGGGTCGACCTTCAAGTTCTCGGCGACGACGGCAAGGTCGTTCCGAAGGATGGCGTATCCGTCGGTGAGATCTGCGCACGTTCGAACGTCGTTTTTGCGGGCTACTAC
>JAQBEG010000656.1:0-5399 GCA_032123985.1 Deltaproteobacteria bacterium | reverse complement strand
GGACGGGTCACGGGAGATGTGCTGGTCCTCTATGGTGATACTCCGCTGCTTCGACCGGAAACGATCGAGCGAATGCGAGCGGTGAAAAAAGAACGCGCTGCAGACCTCGTCATGCTGACCGCCCGTGCGAAAAATATCCCCGGGCGCGTTCTGCGCGACAGCGATGGACGCGTCGCGCGAATCATCGAGGCCTCCGACGCAACAGAACGTGAGCTCGAGATCGAAGAGCGAAATACCGGCGTCTATCTCTTTGGCGCGGAGCTACTCCGCGAGGGGCTGGCTGCCCTGGAGCCCAACAACGAGCAGGGTGAACTCTATCTGACCGACGTCGTTGGCTACGCGGTCGATAAGGGGTTTTGCGTCGAAGGCATCGAAATCGAAGACGCGGACGAATGTCTCGGAATCAACACCCGAAGAGAGCTCGCCGATGCCACGCGAGTCATGCGACGCCGTATCGTCGAACGTCTGATGGACGATGGCGTTAGTTTTATCGATCCGGATGCGGTTTACATCGATGCTGATGTTCGAATCGGGCGTGACTCGATCATCGAGCCCGGCGTCGTGATTTCCGGCGGATCGGTCCTCGGCGAAGGTGTTCATATCAAAGCCGGCTGCGTGATCGAAGACAGCCGAATCGATTCGGACGTCACGATTGGCCCGTCTGCGCATCTTCGGCCCGGCAACACGCTCGGCGAAGGTGTGAAGATCGGAAATTTTGTCGAATTGAAGAATTCGACTCTGGGGCCGGGGGCCAGGGCCGCGCATCTCAGTTACATCGGCGATGCCGATGTGGGCGAGGGTGTGAACTTCAGCTGCGGCGCGATCGTCGTCAACTATGACGGTTTCAAGAAGACGCGAAGTACGATTGGTGATGGCGCATTCGTCGGGTGCAACGCGAATCTCGTGTCTCCTGTCGAAATAGGGCCTCGCGCATTCGTAGCGGCCGGATCGACGATTACGAAGAACGTTCCCGCGGATGCTCTCGCGGTCGCGCGCGATCGCCAGCGCAACATCGAAGGTTGGGCGGCACGTCGTGCGGGGCGAGTTCCGGCGAAATCGGGAACCGAGAAACGAATCGAAGTGTCCGGCTTGAAGAGCGTCGCGTCGAAGAGCGAATCCAGGGCGAAGAGGAAGTCGACGAAGACTAAGGCCACGAAGACTAGGGCCGCGAAGACTAAGGCGACGAAGAAGAGGGCCACGAAGAAGAAGGCGGCCAAAAAGAAACTGGCCAAGAATAAATCTACGAGCGATGCGAAATCGAAGCATCCGCGCCGTTAAGGCGCCGCCAGCTCGAATTCGGGAGCGATAGTATGTGTGGAATCGTTGGATATGTTGGACACGGATACCGCGCGGCGGACGTCTTGATAGACGGTCTGCGCCGGTTGGAGTATCGCGGCTATGACTCCGCCGGCGTGGCGATTCTCGAAGGCGATGTTCTCAAAATTCGTCGCGCCAAGGGAAAGCTGATCAATCTCGAGGGAAGTCTTCGCGATCTTCCGCTTCGGGGTCGGCTCGGGATCGGTCACACGCGATGGGCGACACACGGCAAGCCATCTGAGCGAAACGCGCATCCCCATCGCGCGGGTTCGGTCGTAATCGTCCACAACGGAATTATCGAAAACTATCGCGAGCTGAGGGCTGAGCTGGAAGCCGGAGGTGCCGAGATCGATTCCGATACGGACACAGAGCTCATCGCACATCTGATCGACAACCGTGTGAAACAAGGTCGCGATCTCTTGACCGCTGTGCGAGAGGCATGCGTGAGGCTCACGGGTTCGTATGCGCTTGCCGCCCTATGTGAAAGCGAACCGAATCTGCTCGTCACGGCGAAGAACGGAGGCAGCCCGATCATCGCGGGTCAGGGCGACAAAGAGGTCTTTCTCGCGAGCGATATTCCCGCTGTGCTTCCACATACACGCGACATCATCTCGTTGCATGATGGCGATTTCGCTGTGCTCAGCGAGGACGGGATCCAGGTCGTCGACATTGAAGGGCGTCCGATCGATCGGGAATTTCAGGTCATTCAATGGGATCCGGTCTCGGCCGAAAAGGGTGGTTATGACCACTTCATGCAGAAGGAGATATTCGAGCAGCCGCGCGCGATTACCGACACGATCGGCACACGGGTCAACGAAGCGGAGCTGGATGTCGATCTCGACGGCATCGAGTTCACGCGCAAGGAACTCGATGAACTCCAGGGCGTGACGCTGGTGGCTTGTGGTACCTCCTATTATGCCTCGCTGCTTGGCAAATACATGATCGAGCAGATGGCCGGGATTCCCTGCGAAGTCGACCTCGCCAGCGAGTTTCGCTATCGCAAACCCATCGTGGGATCGAAGCGAATCGTGATTCCGGTATCCCAGTCAGGCGAGACCGCAGATACGCTGGCAGCGGTCTCGGAAGCGAAAAGCCAGGGTGCGAGAATTCTTGCCATCTGCAACGTGCGAGAATCGACGATCGCGCGGGCAAGCGACGACGTCGTTTATACGCACGCCGGGCCCGAGATCGGTGTGGCCTCGACCAAGGCATTCGTCACTCAGGCGGTCGTGCTCTATCTCATCGCATTGAAATTTGGAATCGTTCGCGGCCTGCTCTCGACGGACCAGATCCGGTCGCGGCTGCATGACTTGATGCGGCTGCCGCGGATGGTCGAGATCACGCTTGGGCTCGATGCCGAAATTCTGAAGGTCGCGCGCGGTTATTTCAAGGCACAGGACTTCCTCTTTCTCGGTCGGGGCATCATGTTCCCGATCGCGTTGGAAGGGGCGCTGAAGTTGAAGGAAATTTCATATATCCACGCCGAGGGTTACGCCGCTGGAGAGATGAAGCACGGCCCGATCGCGCTGATCGACGAGAATATGCCGGTGGTCGTGATTGCGACGAAGGGTGAGCTGTATGACAAGCTCATCTCGAATCTCGAACAAGTTCGTGCCCGGGACGGCCAGGTCATCGCGATCGCGTCGACGGGTGATCTCGAGATCGAGGAAAAGGCAAACGCGGTTTTGCACGTGGATGACCTGGGGGAGTTCCTCACATCGATTCTCGTCGTCGTGCCACTCCAGCTTCTCGCGTATCACATTGCGACATTGAAGGGCACCGATGTGGATCAGCCGCGAAACCTCGCCAAGAGCGTGACCGTCGAGTAAGTTCGCGGGATCGCTCCCCCGGCGAATGGGACGCACTGCGTCCGTCAGGTCGAATCCGAATCGTTCACGACGCCCTTGGGTCGTGGGTGAATGGGCTCCTGGATAACTCGTGGACAGTTCGTGGATAGCTTGAATCAGAATTCGCTCGCCGACTCCATTTTCGAAGGCCTCAATCCCGAGCAGCGCCGTGCGGTCGAGACGACCGAAGGACCGCTGCTCGTTCTGGCCGGCGCCGGTAGTGGGAAGACGCGTGTTTTGACCTCGCGGATCGCATATCTCATCGGAGTTTGCGGAATCCCTGCCGACCAGATCCTTGCGGTGACCTTCACGAACAAGGCCGCGGGCGAAATGAAGGAGCGCGTCGAGAAGCTCCTGGGACCGCAAGCCAGTGATATTTCGATCGGAACTTTTCATTCGATCGGAGTGCGAATTCTGCGCCGAGACATCGGCCACCTCGCGCGCAGTCGGGGTTTCGTCATCTACGACGACTCTGACTCGATCGGCGTCATCAAGGAAGTGCTGAAGCGCGAGGGGCTCGATCCCAAGGTGCATGATCCACGCCGTATCCGCTGGCAGATCGACCAGTGGAAAAATGCAGGACTCCTCCCGCCGGCTGTCGCAGACCGTGCTCACGACCTCGACCAGGAGCTGGTTGCCAAGCTGTATACGAAGTATCAGCAGAAACTGGCCGACGCGGAGGCGCTCGATTTCGGCGATCTGCTTCTATTGACCGCCGAATTGTTCCGAAAGCATCCACGCGTGCTCGACTACTATCAACGAAAATATTCCTACGTACTCGTCGATGAGTATCAGGACACGAACGGCGTGCAGTACGGCATAGTGGGCCAACTTTCGGCGACGCATCGCAATCTCTGTGTCGTCGGTGACCCCGATCAATCGATCTACGCATGGCGTGGCGCGGATCTTCGAAACATTCTCGACTTCGAGCATGATTACACCGACGCCAAGGTGATCAAGCTCGAGAAGAACTATCGATCGACCCAGCCGATTCTTTCGGGTGCGACCGCCGTCATTTCAAATAACATTGATCGTAAAGAGAAGGGATTGTTTACCGACCGGGAGGGTGGCTCACCGATCCGCTTCTTCGAGGCTGAGAATGACCGCGAGGAGGGTCAGTTCGTCATTCGCAACATCCTCGTTTCGAATCGCAACGACGACGTTCCATTCGGTCACCAGGCGATTCTCTATCGAACCAACGCCCAGTCTCGTGTCTTCGAAGAAGAGCTACTGAAATACGACGTGCCCTATACGATTGTGGGTGGGCACCGATTCTATGATCGCGCCGAGGTCAAGGACGTGATGGCGTATCTGCGCTTGCTGGTGAATTCGCGCGACGATCAGGCCCTCCGGCGGATCGTGAACAAGCCGACACGCGGTATCGGAAAAACTAGCTTCGAACGGGTGGAGAGCCTCGCTGCGGCGAGGGGAATTCCGTTGCTCGAGGCGATGAGAGTCGCTGTGGATACGGACCTGGCCGGTCGGGCCGCTGGAAAGATGGCAACGTTCCTCGGCATGATGGACGCGTTCGCAAATCTCCGGGCAGGTTTCTCCCTGGATGATCTGATCGCTCGCGTATTGAATGAAACGGGCTATTTGCGAGCCCTCGAGAAGGAGGATACGCCGGAGGCGGAAGCTCGACTCGACAATCTCCGCGAGCTTCAGTCGAGCGCACGCGATTTCCACGCAGCGAACGAAGATGAGCTAGCCGACGAGGAGCGGACCGAGCTCGAGCTCTACCTGGACCAGGTCGCCTTGATTTCCGATCTCGACAGCTATGAAGATCGACAGGATCGAGTCTCACTAATGACCGTTCATTCTGCGAAGGGGCTCGAGTTTCCGATTGTTTTTCTCGTTGGGATGGAAGAGCGCATTTTCCCACACGCCTCCTCGAGTCGAGATGAGGCAGGGCTCGAGGAAGAACGTCGGCTCTGTTATGTAGCAATGACCCGCGCGATGGAGCACCTGTTTTTGACGTGTGCAGCGGAACGTTTTCGCTACGGGGATCGGACGTATCAGACGCCGAGCCGGTTCATACAAGAGATTCCGGACGAGTTGATCGAAACTCTCGGAACCGCGACTCGCGGTGCCAGGTCACGTGCAGGGACTTCGGGCAGGGCCAGCGAGAGTTCTCGATTCGACTATTCGTATAGTCAGCAGGAAAGCAACGAGGCAGGTAGTGTCAGTGCCGGAACGCGCGTGCGCCATCCGGTCTTTGGTCGAGGTGAGGTGCTC
>JAQBEG010000655.1:0-8869 GCA_032123985.1 Deltaproteobacteria bacterium | reverse complement strand
GCGGAGAGTGAGCCCAGAATCGCACCTAGCGTGTTCAGGCCGAGTGTGTCGCCGACCGATTCCCCAAATTTTTGAACGAGTCGCACGCGTGCCTGGCTGGCGACCGGGAACGCAATGCCCATGAATATGGAAGGAATCAGCATCACCGCGAATGCCGTCATCAGCGATGTCCCGAATCTGATCTGTTCGGTATCGCGATAAAGAACGAGATTGAGCCAGACAACCAACTTTGGGACGCGCGGGATCAACTGTGTAGATACGACGCTCGTCACCCCGATCATCAGCAGCACGCCGCCGAACTGGAGGCTTTCGTTGATTCTGCGCATGGGAAAGCTGGCGTGAATCCAACTCCCGAGCCAGATCCCCAATAGAAAGGCAGTCAGCATGATCGTGAAGCTGTAGGTCGTACTGCCGATGATCGTGCTGATCGCGCGGGTCCACATGACTTCGAGGCTCAAGGCGGTGAAACCGGCGACGGCGGTGCCAAAGAAGACGAGTTTCAGAGGCATTGTTCCGAGGTCGGGAGACTCCGAGATGATTTTCGCGTCGGCCACTCGCTCGGCAATCTCTGAAACCCTGTTTCGGCTCAGAAGGTCGACCGCGATTGCAAACGCACCGATGATCAGGTTTGCAGTAACGGCAAGAGACTGGGTCGCCGAGGCTCCCAACTGCGGCAAGAGAAGGAAGCCTGCGGTCATGGCTCCCGCGGCGGCACCTAGCGTGTTGATTCCATAGAGCAGGGAGAGCCGCGTGCCGAGTTCGCCATGCGCGTGGACGACGAAGCGGATCAATACGGGCAGGGTCGCACCCATGAAGAGCGTCGGCAGAACCAGAATGCCGAAGGAAAAGACGAGTCGCATGATGTTCAATGTCGGAGTGACACCACCTGCGCTATGCACGGCGCTCACGTAGAAGTCGTCGACACCGTGAAGCAAGCCGGGCAGAAGCATCGCGAAGAGAGCGATGGCGATCTCGAGGGCTCCGTAAGCGCTGAGGGGCCGACGTAGACTCTCGGTCACTCGACCGGCGATGAAGCCTCCCAGTGCGAGTCCACCCATAAAGGCGGCCAGAACGATGCTCGTAGCCTGAAAGCTCGCCCCGAATATCAGCGAGAGGTCGCGGAGCCAGGTGACCTGATAGACCAATGCAGTCGCGCCGGAGAAGAAGAAGAGCCCATAGGCGACGAGTCGGGCGGCGGTTTGCATCCTGCAATCTTCTCTCAGCCGGGCTTGCGCTGCAAGGAATCGGACGCCCGCGTGAATGCTTTTCCATTCTTGTGAAACATGCGTTCAAGTTGCGCTTTCGGAGCGCGTGCTGCGAGTCTCGTTTTCGGCTGCCAGCCCGTCGCGAAGGAATCCCGACACGGAATACCGAAGATCGGATCCGAAAATGGGCCGAATGTCTCGAACGCGGTCGGCGTTGGTGCTAGGCGCCGGGAAGCACCGCTCGGCCGAGCCGTTCGCGATCCTCCTTGGGGATTCGGCGGACTCTGCCTTTGCCATTGATCGAAGCGTGCTCGGTCCGGCCGGTCACGAGCAGATCAGAACGGCAAACGATCGTGTAGGCCATTGCGAGAGAAGCCCCACGGACCCATTCGAGCCACGTCGTGATCTCCAGGATGTCATCGAAGCGCGCGGATTGCCGATAGTCGAGTTCGGCGTGGGTCACCGCAAAATGCAAGTCCATCTCGATCCATTCGGGATAGCTCTTATCGTGAGTTTCGAGCCAGACGACGCGAGCATTTTCGAAAAATCGGAGATAGTTGGAATGATGGACGATGCCCATGGCATCGGTTTCGTAGAAGCCCACTCGATGTGGGGTCGTAATCGCCGTGGCTCCGGAGGGAATGGAATCGTGCAAATCGTGCATTCAAGGCGAGCTAGAAGTTGTCTTTCAGAGTTCGAATGCGACCCAATTCTTCCGCGCTCTCGGCTCGCATGAAGGGATTGGTCGCCTTCTCTTCAGCGATCGATGTGGGGATCGTCATCTCGGCGGGCGTCGCGTCATGCCAGTCGGCCGCGGCATTGGCCCGGATCCCGCAGACTTTTTCGTAGCGCTCCTTGATCTCAGCATTCTCGGGTTCGATCGTGAGCGCGAATTTCAGATTGCTCTCGGTGTATTCGTGTCCGCAGTAGACGAGGGTATCGCTCGGAAGCGCGGCAAGCTTGATGCAGAGCGCGTCGTACATCATCTGCGCGTTTCCTTCGAAGAGCCGTCCACAGCCGGCGGCGAATAGCATGTCTCCGGTGAAGACCGCCTTCGCGTCGTCGAAAACGTAGGCGACGTGGCCTGATGTATGAGACGGGATGAAGAGCACCCGCGCTTCCTGATTCCCGAATTGGATCTTGTCTCCCTCGTCGACGCCATTCGTCATTCCGGGTAGACGATCGGCATCCGAGACGTGGCCGTAGACCGGCACGCCATAGCGTTCGGCCAGTTCCGGGTTGGCCTTCGAGTGATCGAAATGGTGATGCGTAGAGAGGATGAGCTTGACTTTGGCGCCTGTTGCCTCGATCCGCTTGACGACCGGATTTGCCTCCGGCGCGTCGATGACAGCGGCATCGAGCGTCTCATCGCAGATCGCGAGGTAGGTGTAGTTGTCGCCAAAAGTCGGGATACGTTCGATTCGAAGACCCATGGAGGAAGGCTAGCAGAATCTGTGAACGGGCCACGGCCCATCATTATTCAAATGCCCGGGTCGCATTGAGCGCGGATGCTAGAGCAGGTCGAGCTGCGTGTTCGACGAAGTCGGGCTCCCGGGCGAGGGGCTCGAAGTCATGTCCGTGCCGTTGTCCGCCGCGCGCTCGGCGTCGCCGTCCGCCAGAAAGAGCGGACAGCGGGACTTGTATTCGCACCAGTTGCAGAGCGCGATCTTGCGCGGCGGGAATTCGGTGGCCGCCTGGATCTCGTCGATTCGTTCGATGGTCGACTTCCGCAAGGTCGCGAGTTCCTCGGGGGTTCTCGTCGACGTTCGCGTCTGGTTCTTCGCGACGTAGTGCCAGACGAGTCGAAATGGAACGTCCTCACCGTACTCGGCCGCGAGACCGATCTGATAGAGGGCGAGCTGTCTATCCTGGTCGAGCATCTTCTGCGACGGGACCCGAGCCCCCGTTTTGTAGTCATGCACTTCGATCGTGCCATCGCGCGCGCGAGAGATACGGTCGATGATCCCCTGCATCCGATATTCACCCGCATCATCGAGCGGAAAGACCACACGCTTTTCGATACCTAGCGTTTCGTCTTCGTCGAATGGATAGTGTCGAACGTAGTAGCTGCGTAGGCAGCTCTCGCCGAGCTGCCGATAGAACGAGAGCGGAGTACCCTCGCGAACGATGCGCACGCGTTGCCCGTCGTAGGTCTCTTCCCAGAGCTTTTGATAGCGGTCGACGACCTTCTCGACACCAGGGATCTGTCCACGTCCGACGAATAGATAGAGCCGTTCCAGAATCTCGTGCACGCGCTTTCCGACAAATGCCTCAATCGACTCCGATTCACTCGGGATCTTCAGCACATAGCGAAACTCGAACTGCTTTCGGCAGTTCTCGAAGCTCGAGAGGCGGGAGTGGCTGTAGAGCTTGCCCAATCGGTGTTGTCTCTCTTTCCGGTCGAAAAGAACTGGTCTCGAAGGGGTGCCGCGCTTTGGGCGAGCGGAAGATAGGGTCTTGTCCGTCGGCTTGCCGGTGAGCTGCCGCTCCCGGCGAAATTGGGCAGGCACGTGTGACTTCGAGCGATGTGGGGCATCCTGTCGCGCGAAGCGTCACGGATTTTCTTTGATCGAGACGCTATCTTCCAGCGCCCGTGGATCCGAGGAGTTCCGAGATGGCAGGTAATCCGATGCCGAGGTCGATTGTTAGAACCGACGCTGGAACGTCCGCGATGGGCGACGAGCCCTTTTCCTGTCCCGCAGACGTTCTGGAGGCCGCTGTCGAAGGATTGGCTGGCTGCGAGGAAACCGTTCTTTCCGAGACGGTCTGTGGCGGGATCCTCGATCCAAACGAGGCCGTCAGCTGGGTCGACTCGACCGAGCGCCTGCTTCGATTTCGCGTCGATCCAGCCGAGCTGAGGTCGGAATTGCCGGCCGTCGCCGAGGCGCTCTATAAGCTGTTGATTCAGGTAGAGCTTCCGGAACCGGCGAGCGCAGAAGACCTGACAGCGCGATTCATTAGTCGACTCGTCGATCTCAGGGCAATGCTCTCGGAGGACGTCGAGGCCGCTTTTGCGGGTGATCCCGCGGCCAATGGTTACGACGAGATCGTTGTGGCCTACCCCGCGATCCGGGCATTGGCGATCCATCGTATTGCACACGAACTCCACGGCTACGGTGTTCCGCTGCTGCCGAGAATCGTGAGTGAATACGCGCATGATCGGACAGGAATCGATATTCATCCGGGCGCTCAGGTCGGTCGGCACTTTTTCATCGATCATGGGACGGGGATCGTTGTTGGAGAGACGGCGGTGATCGGGGATCGGGTTCGGCTCTATCAGGGGGTCACGATCGGGGCGACTTCGATCCGCAATAGCGCAGCTCTCCGCGGCAAGAAGCGCCATCCGACAATCGAGGACGACGTTACGATCTACGCGGGAGCAACGATCCTCGGCGGCGGCACTGTGATCGGCGCGGGCAGCACCATTGGCGGCAACGTCTGGCTCACAAAGAGCGTCCCGCCGGGTTCGCGAGTGATGGCCGAGCCGCCTCGCCACCTGGTGCGAAATTCGAAGGATGGCGACGAAATCGACGAAGCGATGGCAATCTCATGGGATATCTAGGCATGGGATATACAGCGCGAAGCGCCTCATCGATATGCGCGACCGGTAAGCGAGATCGGCGTCCGGCACATCGTCCGGCAGGTCGTTTTCGACGGATTTTCGCAGTGGCCTTCTTTGCACTGCTCGTGCTCGATGCCAGCGGCGTGGCCGCGAAGTCATGGAGCTACGACCTTGCCGGTGAGCTGATGAGTCCGTATTGCCCGGGCCGCACATTGTCCTCGTGTCCGAGCCCTCAAGCCGCAGAGCTGGTGCAGTGGATGGTGCTTCAGGAGGCTGCCGGTTCGACGCGGGAAGAGATCGTCGCAATCCTAGTCGAGAGATTCGGAGAAGATATTCTTGGTGCGCCTCCGGCCCGGGGAATTACACTCTGGGCGTATATCTTGCCGATTCTGGGCTTCGTGATCGGCGGCGGACTCGTCATCTTGGCGCTGCGACGGATCGTCGCAAGGAGTGGCGGGGCAGGCGACGTCTCGACGCTGAGCGGCCAGCCCGGATTGGCTGTGCAGAGTGCGGGCGTGCCCGCACCGGCCGGTGGCGATGATGATCTCGCTCGACTCGTCGATGCCGATCTCGCCTCGCGCGGCTGAAGTGGCGCTTTGAAGATCTACACACGACGTGGCGATTCCGGTCAGACCGATCTATTCGGTGGCGATCGCGTGCGTAAGGATGCGATTCGAGTCTCGGCGTATGGAGACGTCGATGAGTTGAACGCGACGATCGGCGTCGCCGTCGCAGCCGGGGCGGACCCGGCTCTCGAGCTTTCACTACACAGCATTCAGAGCGCGCTCTTCGATCTGGGGGCGTCGCTCGCGACGCCCGATGCAGATCATAGAAAGAAGGCTGGCGTAAACGGTGTCGCTGCGGCGGATGTCGACGCGCTCGAGTCTCTCATCGATAGACTCGAAGAACCGCTCGCCAAGCTCACCGCTTTCATCCTGCCAGGCGGAAGTCCGGCGGCGGCCGCCCTCCACGTCGCGCGTACGGTGTGTCGACGCGCGGAGCGTGCGGTCGTGCGGCTTGCGGGAATAGACGGTGAGTCGGTCGAGGAAGCTTCGCTTCGTTATCTCAATCGACTCTCAGATCTGCTCTTCGTGATCGCCCGACATGAGAACGCGCGACAGGGGATCGCGGACATTCCGTGGAAGAGCCGACAGGATTGAACTTCGGCTGGATTGCTCACCGATGTAGCGAAGGGGGCGGTCAAGTTCTCGGCGAAGATAGGTGCCTACCAGGAATCCAACCGCGAAAGCAAAGACGAGCACCCAGAAGACCGTGCGAAGAATGCGTCTGATCGGGCCCTCGGTTGAGCGACGTTCGCGGCTAGCGACCACGTGAGGCAAGCCTTTTCTCGATTTCGCAGCCGAGCTCGGACACGAGACGTTCGATCGAGACGCTCGATCTCTCGCTGACATAGGGATCGATCGCCAAAGGCCCTGTGAGTCGATCGAGGCCGAAGCTTCCGTAGCGCGCTGTAAGGGCGCTTCGCGCCCGTGCGACCCGCCCGGCCTTGCGTCGAATTTCAGCCTGCCCCGACGACTTCAGGTACTGCTGATGCGTGTCGATCGCAGCGAGCAACGCATCGATTTCAAGACCGTCTCGCGCGGATCCGCAGAGCACCGGCGGTCTAACGCCCTCGTCGCGTCGACTGCCCAGCTCCAGCCCCGCAACCAACTCGGCTGCGGTCTGGCGTGCAACATCTCCGAGATCGGATTTGTTCACGAAGAAAATGTCAGGCCACTCGAGGATGCCGGCCTTCATGAACTGGATCAGGTCGCCCGCGGCCGGCTGCGCCACGAAGATCAGGGTATCGACGAGGTCGATGACCTCGGCCTCGGATTGGCCGACGCCGACCGTCTCGACAAACACCGCATCAAAGGCCGCAACCATGACGTCGAGACTGGGTCCCGTGACCTCCGACAGCCCGCCGAGTCGGTTGCGCGCAGCAAGTGAACGAAGGAAAACGCCGGCGTCTCGCGCGGCGGAACTGAGCCGCATGCGGTCGCCCAGCAATGCACCGCCCGTTCGCTGACTCGAGGGATCGACGGCGAGAATTCCGACGGAACGGTCTCGTTTCCGAAGGCCCGACACGAGTGCATCGAGAAGCGTCGATTTGCCGGAGCCCGGCGCGCCGGTTACGCCGATACGCGCCCCCTGACCGCGACCCTCGAGTGCGTCGAGAAGCGCGAGCGCCGCTTCGCGATTCTCGGGCCGATTATCGTCTACCTGGTTGAGTGCTTCGGATACCGCACCGAGGTCCCCGGCTACTACGCGATCCCCGAGCAAGGGGGTGGATTCGCTAGGCGACATTCAGTTCTGAGACGACGTCGACGATCTCATCCATGATCCGGGTGAGGTTGAAGTCCTTGGGGGTGTAGACGCGCCGGACGCCTGCCATCTCGAGATTTCGTGCGTCGTCATCGGGGATGATGCCGCCAACGACCACCGGTATGTGTCCGAGTCCGGCCTTTTTCAACTGCTCCACGACGTCGACCACCAGTACGTTATGCGAGCCCGAGAGGATGGACAGCCCGATCACATGGACGCCCTCGTCTCTGGCCGACTGCACGATTTCCTGCGGAGTCAGTCGGATCCCGTCGTATACGACCTCCATGCCTACGTCGCGTGCCTTGACCGCGATCTGTTCGGCGCCATTGCTGTGGCCGTCGAGTCCGGGCTTGCCAACGAGGATCTTTAGTCTGCGTCCCAGCTTTTTCGAGATCGCGTCGACTCGCTCGCGCACCTGACGGACTGCGTCGGTGGTGTGCGCCGAATCCGTGACCGATGCCCCGCCGACTCCCGTCGGCGCACGGTACTCTCCGAAGACATCGCGCAATACCTGAGACCACTCCCCGGTCGTGACCCCGGCCTTCGCGGCATCGATCGATGGAGGCATGATGTTTCCGCCGTTCTTTACGACGTCTTCGAGCTGGCGAAGCGCGCGAGTCGCTTCGGCCTCATTGCGACGTTTTCTGAAGGCTTCCAGGGATTCGATCTGTTCACGCTCCGCGGATTCATCGACCTTGAGGATCGCCTTGGAGCCACCCTCGACCAGCGGTGATTCGACGGTTTCGCGAAAGTCGTTCACGCCGACGACCGTGAGGTCCCCCGATTCGATCGCCCGCAGCCGCGCGGTATGGCTTTCGACCAGGCGCTGCTTCATGTAGGCATTCTCGACAGCCGAGACTGCGCCGCCCATGTCGAGCACACGGTCGAGTTCTTCGCGCGCTGCCGACAGCAGCTCTTCAGTGAGCTTTTCGACAACATGGGAGCCGTCGAAGAGATCGTCGTATTCCAACAGATCTGTCTCGAAAGCGAGAATCTGCTGGGTTCGAAGCGATAGCTGTTGGTCCCAGGGCCGAGGAAGACCGAGCGCCTCGTTCCACGCCGGTAGCTGGAGTGATCGCGTTCGAGCGTGTTTAGAGAGCGTGACGCCGAGGGCTTCGAGGGCGATTCGGACGATGTTATTTTCGGGTTGGGCCTCGGTCAGTCCGAGACTGTTGACTTGAACGCCATAGCGCAGCCGCAGCATCTTCTCGTCGGTGATGCCATAACGCTCGCGCCCAATCTCCTGCCAGAGCTGCGTCATGGCGCGGCATTTACACATCTCTTCGATGAATCGAATTCCCGCGTTCAGGAAGAAGGAGATGCGCCCGAATATGCGCGAGAGCGTTTCGTCATCGACGCCCTCGGCTGCACGAACCCGATCGAGGACCGAGATTGCGTTCGCCATCGCAAAGGCGATCTCCTGGACTGGCGTCGCGCCGGCTTCCTGAAGGTGATACGAGCAAACGTTGACCGGGTTCCAGTTGGGGACCTGGTTGACGGTATACGAGACGATCTCGCTGGTGAGGCGCATCGACGCCTTGGGAGGGAAGACGAACGTTCCGCGCGACAGGTACTCCTTGATGATGTCGTTCTGGGTCGTCCCGCGTAGCTTGCTGGCTTCCGTGCCCTGTCTCTCGGCCGCGGCGATATAGAGCGAGAGCAACCAGGCGGCGGTCGCGTTGATCGTCATCGACGTGTTCATGCGGTCGAGCGGGATGTCTTCGAAGAGCACCTGCATGTCGTCGAGATGGCAGATCGGCACGCCGACCTTGCCGAC
>JAQBEG010000654.1:0-5260 GCA_032123985.1 Deltaproteobacteria bacterium | reverse complement strand
CGGCCACTCGGTGGCCCACGTCTCACAGACGGCGTTCGGCGCTGCGCCGCTGTGCCCCGGGGAAACCCAGAATCTCGCCCGCGATCTCATCCTGCGTAGTTCGGTCGAAGAAGGCCTGGGTCAGCCGAAACGGTTTGAGGAGAACTTCACCTGGGATTGCATGGGCCAGTTGCAGCAATCCCGCGTGAAGGATGAATGGACGACCGCCACGTCCAATCCAGAGGGTTCCACGCCGACCCTTGCCAATCAACCCGAAGACGCCGACGACCTGATTCAGTCTCTGGCGTACTTCCCCAACGGGAACCTGCAACAAACGGCAGCATCGGGCGGAAGTGCTTATCCCGACGGATCCGTGAATACCGACGGAACGACGAGGCACACCTACACGGCGAACTTTACGTGGCAATACGGTCAAATGGCGACACAGGAATCGCCCGCGGTGACCGCATACAAGCTCTCGGACGTGACCCGCGACGTTGGCGGCAGACTATGGAAGAGCCGCGATCCCAACGGTCTCGAAACCACCTTCGACTACGACGCGTTCGGGCGTTTGACCGAGGTTGACCCGCCGGGATCGGTGGAACAAAAGACGCGGACGATCTACGACAGCGATCTTCGGCACGTTCGCGTGATCATGTCCGGAGGAACGGAAGTAACGCTCGATCCCGAGAGCTCCGATCAGCTCTACGCGGAACGGGAACTAGACCAGCTCGGCCGGGTCGTGCAGGTCTGGAAAGCGATGCCAGACGGAACCCGAAGCACCCAAATCACGCGTTACGATCAATTCAATCGAGCCATTTTCGTCTCGGAGTGGTTGACGGAACAGGAATGCACGGCAAATCTGGGATCGTGGAGCAGCGATGTCGACGGCGACGGTACGCCCGAGTACTCGGTCTCTAACGTCCCGTTCTGGTCCGGCGGTGGAGCGGGGTCGAACCCGCCGCCGTCGCGGCCATGGGGAACGATCACTTTTTACGGAACGCCGAGCGCGACAGAACCGTTGAACCCGCTCAAGGCGACGCCCGATGGACTGGGACGCGTGCGCCGAATTGTACGGCTCGATGACTCGATCACAGAATTCGAATATTGCGGCCCACACGTCCAGACAACGGTCAAGGGCATCAAGACGAGCCTTTCGAGTCCCGGAACGAGCGACGCGGTCACTCGTCAGTATTTTGATGCTCTGGGCCGTCTCGTTCTCGTCGACGCTCCGGCTGGGTCGGCGGATGCCGAGTACTCGTTTGATCCTCGGGGGAATCTAGTACGCGTAAACCTCGTGGCCCAGCTACCTCAAGACCCGTTTGCGCTTTGGAGGGCGGGTTCGATTCCGGTTGGACAGGTTCGCACTTTCAAGCACGACGCGGCTGGCCGATTGGTGAGTCGCCAGACTCCTGAGTCGGGCACGGAGCTTTACGGTACGGTCGACGCCAACGGAAACGTGGAGGAAGCCTACTATGACGCGATCGGCAACCCGTTAGTCCAAATCGATGCTATGGGACAACAGCGCGGCTATTTCTTCCAGATGACGTACGACGGTCTCGGAAGGCCGACGAATACATACAGGTACAACGGGATTCCGGCGACACATTCGACGAGCTCGTACATCCCGAGACTCGCGGTTCCTGATGGGGCTTTTTCGAGCATGAGCGCATGGGTCGAGGGTACGATCAGCGGCGATGACTTCGTCCATCCTTCCGGCGCCGATTCCTACTGGCGCGCGGCCGCGTCAGGCGCCACCGGTTGCGTTCCTGACGCGCCGGTCGCGAGTTCGTATCCAGTGGTCGGATCGCCGGTCTTGTACTTCGGCAACACGGCGACGTGCACATATTCAGATGCGCCCGCCGGTCCGCAGGCGATCAGGCACCAGGTCGCTGGTGTCACCAAGGGGGATGTGCTGCGCTTTTCGTACTGGCGCCAGGTCCGACAATCGTCCAGCAACCTAGACTCGTTCCAGGTCTATGTCGTGATTCCACCGACCGGGCAGCCGGATGACGTCAGTGGCCGGCGCGTCGCGTTCAAACTGGACTCCGCACAAGCGTCATTCGCTCGCTGGCAACAAACGCCCGAGATTCGGCTGGGCGATCTGTTCCCGAACTGGGAATGGTCGGAGACCGATCCTCCAAGGACTCTCGATCTCTACTTCGTATTCGAGAAAGGGCTCGGTTCGGAAGACATCATCGGACGGGGGATTGCCATCGATGATGTGGTCGTTGGGGCTACACAGGGCGCAGTCGCCTCTTACGGCTACGACGGGGATTACTGTGCCGGAACGACTCCAGCGGCTGGCGAAGCGTGCAACGGTGGTGAGGAGTCGCTCAACAAGTACAAAGGCCGTTTGGTTCACGTGTCGTCCATGTTTGGAAATCGGCAGCTCGAGGGGCTCGCGTTTGTCTACAAGGGACTCAACGGCCGCCCATCGGGCGAGCAACACCGGATTGATTGGACGGGTGACGGCACGTTCGAAAAGTGGGTAACGCGTCTCGAGTACACCGATCAAGGAGCCGTGGCGAATTGGACGTCGCCGTACCAGCCAGGTGTTGATGCTGCGCGACGCTATGACTACACGTACAAACGGGGCTACATCGACGGGCTCGCCGATGGCACGAACTACATGCCGTTTGTCCAGGGGGGAGCCAATCCTCCCAATCTGACGTACACGGCGGCGGGAGGTCTCAGCAAGCTAGCGTTTGCGAACGGCGCAGAGACCGCCTATTCCGCTGACCTTCTGGGGCGCCCGTTGAGCCTGCAGGTGACCGGGCCTGGAGTTCAAGGCGGGGCGCGCCAAACCTTCTGGTCGTCGGGGTTTTATGCTTACGATGGCGGCGGGAACATCACCGCGATCGGGGCACAGCGTTTTGCTTACGATCTCGCGCAGCGCCTCACTCGAGCACAGGTTCTTCCCCAGGCGACCAAGGCGACTGAGACGATTCCCTATGACATTACATCCAGCTACGATCCATTCGGGAACATGCTGACTCAGCAGTGGCAGCACATTGCAGGCGAGAATCCGCCACCCGGAATGGATTTCGCCTTGACGTACAACGGTTCGAACCAGATCCCATCGAACGCATTCTTCGATTACGACGCGAACGGCGCGATGACCCATGCACAGTCGGTGACGACGGGACAAACCTCGATGATGTGGGACCCGCAAGGGCGTCTCTCGACGTTCTACCTCGGGCGACCTATAACCCAGAATCGACCGACGGAACGTTACGCCCACGACGCAGGTGGATTCCGCCTGATCCGCTGGCCCGAATCGGCCGACGGGCGTCCCATCATCACGCTTCGAGCGGCGACGGGTCGAACGACAACTGAGTTCGTCGCCGATCCGACGGCTGCGCATCCGATTTTGAATCGCGAAAACGTCTACCTTGGCAATGTGCAGATCGCGGAACGTCGTCCCGCGACATCCGCGCCGGCGCTTGCGGCGAACTCGCCAATGTTCCAGAGCGGAACTTTCGGCTTCACCATGGCCGGAGCGGAGCCAGGTGCTACGTATTCGATGGATATCCGGACGACGCAGGGATTTACCAATCAGGTGACCGGCATCGCGCCAGATGCCAATGGAGCGTTCTGGATTCCAGAATCGGCCGTGAATACCGGGCAACGCAGCTGGGTGAGCGTCCGTAAGGAGTCGGCGTCTGGTGAACCGTACTCGAACGTCGTGGTCGTGAACTACAATGCGAGTCTGACGACGACTGCCGCCAACCAGGTTCGGTCGGTCAGTGTCAGTCGCGTCGGAACGGACGTCATTGTCCGCTGGAAAGTCTTGCAGGAAAACGGAAAGAAGCTGCGGGTGTACTTCCACCAGACCGGCGCGCAGACAGCCGTACTCTTGACGCCTTCGGGACTTGCCTCTGGAACCACCCAGTACGTGCTCCCCGAGCAATCGCTCGTCGTGCCGTGCGGCTACTTCGATGTGACGCAGACAAACTCGAGCGGAACCAGCGAGACCGGCCCAAGCCCGAGTGTGGGCGTGCCGCCGGCGGGCCCAATGGGAACCATCAAGCTTTTCCAGCCGTGCGTCGTGGATGACGAATCGGAACCGACCGAGGATCCGCTGGTGCCTCTTGAGGTTTCGACGCCGGCTCTCGTGACCACCTTCCTTCATCGGGATCACTTGGGAAGTCTGCGCGTCGTGACAGATTCGCTGGGATGGGCGGTCGACGCGCACGACTACTATCCGTTCGGTAGGGAAATCGAGGCGATCCAGCGTGATCTGAGTCAGGGCAGTGCAACTCGGTTCACCGGGCACGAGAGGGATCTACAGACCGGGCTCGACTATATGGTGATGCGGTCGAAATCGACGAACTACCCGTTCTTCACTCGACCCGATTTTGTCGACGATGTGAGTTTTGGGGCTCCGCACTCCTGGAACAAATATGCATACGTTCGGTCGAACCCGGTGGTGCGGGTGGATCCGCTTGGTCTTCGATCGGCCGTGAAGCAATGCTGGTTCAACAACCAGCCGCACCCGTGCTTCGAGGAGGATCCCGACACTGCCTGGGGAGGCCCGTACCCCATAGGGCTGGTCGACCCGTTTTACGGCGCGCCCCGGCTGTACGTCGAAGGACTCCCCTGGGGCGGGCCAGGGCCGGGTAGTCCGCGTCCGTTCGGCGGCCCCGCCGAGACGCGTTTGCAGCTGCCCCCTGAGCTACCCCCTGAGCCTCTGCCTACCCCCGTGTTGCCTTCGTGCGACCGCATCTATGACCAAGCGCTTCGGGAGGCGAATAGCTTCCTAGTCGGGGACCTTGAACTCGATGACGTCATTCAGGAGCTCTATGAGAAAGGTCCCGTCGCGGAGGAGCTGTGGAGGATGACCCGCATTCCTATGAAGCCGCGCCCAACCAAACTTGTGGGGAGGGGAGGGCCGATCGTGATGCTGGCCTTGTTTGCTGGTCCCCGGATCTACGCAGCTGCCCAGGTAGAACGCGCGAAAGCAAATGGTCAGTGCGAGTAGGATTCACTGGACTACGCGAGCGCAGCGCACGATGAACGCGAATTCCGCAAAAGCCGTATCAGGCATCGCATGGTTTGTCGGCTGGGTAGTCATCGTCGCGGGCGTGATCTATCTGGCGGGCAGGTACGACATTCCTATTCTGCCGTATTGCTACATTGGTGTCCCGTTGTTCGTGTGGGCCGTCAATTTGCCTGATACCCGGCAGTATTTCCGGAGTTCGTGGTTTTGGTGGACCTCGATAATCTTTGTCATCGCGGCGGCGACCGCTGTGTCCTCGCTTGAACTTGCACCACCAGG
>JAQBEG010000653.1:0-5396 GCA_032123985.1 Deltaproteobacteria bacterium | reverse complement strand
TCGAGCAAACAGCCTACGATGTGATGGGAAAACCCTTCTTCTACGCCCAGGGCGGACGATAGCTCTGTTGTTCGCGATGCGATCCTAGGATGTTGTTCGAGAACGTGGTCCGAAATGTGGTCCAAGGAGACGAGTGGTTCGGAGATGGCTCCACTGAAGATTTCAACGGAACAAATGATCGCGCTGCACGGCTTCTTTGCGGAGGCCGCGGCGGTGGGCGAGGCCGCGCTGGCCGAAATCAGTGGCTGTGAGACCGAGATCGAGGTCCATGAGGTTCGCTGTACGCCGCTGGGCGAATTCGGCGAGCAGGGCTTGAGACTGTCCGAAGATCTTGTCGCCGGCGTGATCGGACGGCTCGAAGGGGCCATGCCGGGTTCGCTGAACATCGTCCTCGAGCCCGATGAAGCACTGGTCTGGGCACAGATCGGCAATGACGGCAATCCGCTCGACACCTTCGTTGCGTTGGGAACCGCCCTGCTCGAGGGCATCGCTGTTGGACTCTCCGAGATCCTCGAATGCGAATCGCATTTTCGCAGCGCGGTGCTCGTCGAGGAATCCGAACTCGCGATGTTCGTGAAGACGCACGCCCCTTCAGATACCTTGGTGCTTTCGACGCGCCTGCGTATCGATGTTCGCGACGAAGTCGTCTCGGCGGTTTCGCATCTCCTGATCGAGCCGAAATACCTCGCGCAGCTGCTCTCGGCATTGTCTGCGGCCGTTCACTAGAGGCGTCCATCGATCCCGCGCCACTCGATCGGTTCCGATCGCGCTAAGCTTCGCGCCATCCATGGCGATCCTTCTCATTCGACACGGCGAAACCCTGGGTAATCGCAACCGCATCCTGCAGGTGCCGGAAACGCCCCTATCCGATCGGGGCCTGGAACAGGCCGCGCGCCTCGGCCAGCGCCTTGCGACTGCGCCCATCAAGGAAATCTGGACCAGCCATCTGTCTCGCGCGCGCATGACAGCGGAGGCGGTCGAACGAACGACGGGCGCCCCGCTACTGGAAGTCCCCGACCTCGAGGAGCGCAACTTCGGTTCGCTTCGGGGAACAGCCTACGCCGACCTCGACTTCAATCCGTTCATGGAGGGCTATGCCCCGCCCGGAGGCGAGACCTGGGAGTTTTTCTACGATCGAGTCGATCGGACGTGGGAAAGGATCGAGCGCCATTGGGTCGATCACTTCGCGAACGCGTCCGAGACGACTCATTTCGCGGTCGTGAGCCATGGGCTCTTTCTCCGGTCGTTGATCGAGCGAATACTGCTGACCGATGAGCAGCTCGCGGCGCACGGCGACGAGAACCGAGCGATCGTGATTGGGAATACCGCGCTGACGGTGGTTGCACCGAGCATTCCGGGCAAGGGAGCGGCGGGACATCGCGTCGAACTCGTCGCGTGCACGGCCCATCTCGATGAATCGTCGGCGCACGACTTCGAGTCGATCGTCGGGATCTGATCGGTCGCGAACCCCGGAGCAGTAGCCAGCACGGCTCCCGGAACGATGCCAGGCACGAACCCCAGCACGACGCGCCCGACACCCGATACATGGGCGTGCTCGAGGCCGACGAGTGGGCGGGCCCGCTTTCAGTGCTTCGCGAGATTGGAAGAGGCCGCCGAAAGCGCCCACCACGCAATGATCGGCGAAACGATCATCGCGAAGATTCCCGCCCAGATCGCCTTGAAATAAAGGAAGGACAGAAACGGCACCGGGGACGCCTGCGCGAGATCGAGCAACACCACGAGCGGGGCCGAAAAGAAGATCACGCCGACGACGCCCACAAGGATGGCGCGAAAGAGGCTCGATCGTCTGTGGATCCCCAACGGCCTGATCTGACTGGCTTCGAGCGCCGGAAGCTTGCCGCTGTTGACCTGCCGTCGCGTCAGCGCCGAAACGATCAGACAAGTGAAAAAGGGCAGGAGGAATCCGGTCGCCAGCAGGTCGCCGCCCATGCTGACGTCGCCCCATAGTGGGATCTCCTTCAGCGAGTGCATCAGAAGCCAGACGATGGCCGCGTTGATCACGACATTGATGATTCCGGCGAAGACGCTCTGTTCGATGATCAGGAACGAGCGATGACGATCGGAAAGATGCATGGCTGAATATTTCCCTCGGTTGGACTGGGGATGCGTGTCGGAACACTAACAAATCGGCACGATCCCACCGAGCGTGATATCTACTGGACATGATCGAAGGACCGTCTCTGGGGAAAGCACGACGGATCCTCGACGAAGTCTTCGGATATCCGGACTTTCGTCCCGGGCAGGGCGACGCCATCGAGGCTGCGGTCTCGGGGCGTGATGCGATCGTCGTACTGCCGACCGGCTCGGGCAAATCGGTCTGCTACCAGATCCCGGCGCTCTTAGCCGCCCGACACGGATCGGGAACGACGATCGTCATCTCTCCGCTGATCGCATTGATGCAAGATCAGGTCGGCGCACTCCTCGCGCGCGGCGTTCAGGCTGCCGCACTTCATAGTCATCAGGACGACGCCGAGCAGGCCGAGGTCGTCCGACGTTTTCTGCGTGGCGAACTCGAGCTTCTCTATGTATCGCCGGAGCGCGCGGCAAAGGCCAGCTTCAGGCGTCTCATCGAGCGGACGCCGATCGCCCTGCTCGCCATCGACGAAGCCCATTGTGTCAGCCAATGGGGACACGATTTTCGCCCCGACTACATGCTGCTCGGCCAGCTGCGTGAAATCGTCGATGCACCGATGATCGCACTGACCGCGACGGCAACCTCCATTGTCATGAAGCAGATCGAGGCTCGCCTGGCTATGCGAGAGGCCCTGATCGTGCGGACAGGCTTCGATCGTCCCAACCTCTCCTTCGCGGTTCGCGCGATCCGAACCGAAAGTGTCCGTAACGACGTCGTCCTCGAACAGCTCGATCGGGCGGGCATTCGCGGCCGAGGCGGACGGGGCCGCGCCATCATCTATTGCAGTACGCGCAAGGTCACCGAAAGGACCGCCAAGGCGCTCCGCAGTAACGGACTTCGTGTCGGCCACTACCACGCAGGTCGGACGAAACTAGCAAGGGAGCGCGCTCAACTAGCCTTCGAAGCCGGCCGAACGCGCGTGCTCGTGGCCACGAATGCCTTCGGAATGGGCATTGATCTCCCCGATATCCGACTGATCGTCCATTTCCAGACGCCCGGCAGCGTCGAGGCCTACTACCAGGAGGCCGGTCGCGCGGGCCGCGACGGAGAACCGTCGCATTGTCTGCTTTTCTTTGGTCGCGCTGATCTCGCCACACAACGGCGGCTATCGGAACGCTCGGCCACAGGCGCGGCCCATGATCAAAGACGCGGAGACGCGCTCGCCGAAATCGAAACCTATGCGACCGCGTGGGCCTGTCGCCATCAGGCACTCGTCTCCCATTTCACCGGGCAGGACGACGAACCCGAATGCGGTCGCTGTGATTTCTGTTGTGGCGACCTGCTCGAAGAGGAGGCATCGGTCGCTCGTAATGGATCGTCTCCTCAGATCGAATCGCTTCCCGACTCTGCGAAGGAACTCATCGTCGCGGCAGTCGATCGCCTATCGCGACCTGTCGGCCGCCGAAACCTCGCGCAGGCGCTGCGCGGCGGAAAGGCCAAGGCGCTTTCGCGCGGTGGACTGCTGACGCTGCCCGAATACGGGGCGCTGGCGGCGCACCGCGAGGATTCTGTCATCGCCGCGATCGACAACCTGCTCGGAGAAGGGCGATTGCAGCGAACCGGTCGCAAATACCCGACTGTCTGGATGCCCGGCAAACCCGTGCGGGCGCGAAAGTCTGCAGGAGAGGATTCTCAGACCACGTCGACTCGTCGAACTCGCTCCACGAATCGGTATGGCGGAGATATTGCTCGTGCCCTCGACAACTACCGCAAGCGGGCTGCCCGGGCGCTTGGCTGGAAGACCTACATGGTCTTTCAGAAAAAGGTGATGCTGGCGATCGATCAGGAAGAGCCCGACTCGATCGAGGCGCTCGCCAGGATTCCCGGGCTTGGGCCCGCGAAGATCGAGCGTTTTGGCGAGGACGTTCTTGGTCTGGTGCGGCAACATCGACGACGGGACCGGGCTTAGCTAGCCCTCGCATCAGGCGGGCAGATCGCCGAGTTGTGAGCGGTCTTCATTCCGTGAGGCGTTGCTGAGGTTGGATATGCGTCTTCCGGCATAGTGGCGGCGAACGGGGCTATCGTTGCGAAACACCATGGAGATCACAATGGAACTACCCGCTCTCGTCACACTCATTGCATTGCTCGAGTATATGTTCTTCTCGTTTCGCGTCGGCATGGGTCGCGATAAATACGGCGTGGCCGCCCCGGCGACCTCCGGCCATCCCGAATGGGATCGGTTGTTCCGTGTCCAGCAGAATACGCTCGAACAGCTGGTCATCTTCCTGCCCGCGCTCTGGGTCTTCTCGACTTTCGTCGGCCCGACTGCCGGTGCGGCAATCGGCGCAATATTCCTGATTGGCCGACCGATCTACTACATCAGCTATGTGAAAGATCCAGGAAGCCGAACCGTCGGTTTCGCAATGGGATTTCTCGCAAACGTCGCCCTCGTTCTCGGCGGAATCGGCGGCGTCATCAACAGTTTGATCTAGCTTCGTTCTCGAGTTCGCGACGACCGAGTGATCTGGAGAAAATGTACGTGGATCGGTGCATCCGCGCCGGCGAAGGAATCTGGATTGACGCGTAAATCTCTACTCATGGTTAGGCTGGCGCGTAGGCCTACACACGTTGCTGCAGTATTGAATACTGCGGCAGCACCTTCCGTGAACGGACGGTCACGGAGAACGCGATACCGTCGCTGCATATCTCACCCTGCCGCGATATCGAATATAACGGCAGCCAGCGTGAATTATCCTACGCCAAAGGACCCCCAGAAATGCTGCAAGGAGGAGCTTGGCGCCTTACGCGATTGGATGTCATTGATCTGAGTGTGTTTTTGGCTCAGACTGTCGGGAATGAAACCTGCGCTGGTGCAGGTTACTAACCTGTTGTGCGGCAGCTTCGACATGAACCCGTTCCACATTCGAGCAGAGATCAAATCCGACCAAACCCAAATATTCGAGGTCGAAGAGGCAGCCTTCGGCCAAGCTGGACAGGCGCATCTCGTCAACGCACTTCGATCCGCGTCCAGGCCATTCATTTCTCTCGTAGCCGAGAACTCGAGCGGCATCATTGGGCATGTTTCTTTTTCTCCCGTGTCTTTCGCTGCTCAGGGCGGTCCCGCAGCCTGCCAGCTTTCGCCGCTTGCTGTGCTCCCCGCGTATCAGAAACATGGAGTTGGCTCGGCACTCGTAGCCGCTGGGCTTGAGGCATGCGCCCAGACAGGGTGGAAGGCCGTCTTTCTTCTTGGAGACCCACGCTACTACGCGCGATTCGGCTTCAAGCTAGCGTCGGATCGACT
>JAQBEG010000652.1:0-3035 GCA_032123985.1 Deltaproteobacteria bacterium | reverse complement strand
ACGGTCGGCATAGATCTCCACTCAATTCGGGGGGTTAGGGAACCGACTCGGACGCGATGCGGCCGCATGTGAATTCGACTGCCGAGATTCTAGCCGGCGCGGGACAGTTTTGGGACCACTTCGGGAGTTTTGACGTCGCGCGGCTGGCGCTCACGAGATCCTCGATACTCCAAGGATTTCGAACGACAGCCTTAACCGCCTCTTCATTTCGCTCGCGGCACATACGCCTCCTCGCGCATCACCTTGACTTCGAATCCCTTTTCGAGCTCCGAGGTCATCTCGACTCCGTTCATGACTGCAATTCGTGGCGCAAGCCAGGCCGAACGCACTCGCGTCACGAGTTGCGCGAGCGACTCGCCGGATCGTACTTCGGCGATGCGTAGTCGTTCTTCTCTCAACGCTGCAATCTCGCTCGCCTTCGCCGGACGGACGCTCCGAATCGTTGTGTCGAATAGCGGCGACCAGCTCTCGTAGAGCTTCTCGGGCGCGATACAGGTGACTTCCAAAATCAATCCGCCAGCGGCGAAATAGGCCACTTCGAGGGTCATTCTGCCCTGGTTGGTTTTCTGGTTGATGCGCATCCGAATTCCGGGAAGCCCGCCGAGCGAAACGCTCTGAGAATCGATCTGCCGGCCGAGTTCTTTTTCGAGTTGGGGCATCAATACTTTGGGGTCATCCCCTTCGGCGACAACACGAAGCAGAATCGCCGCACCTCCCTCCTCCGGCGCCGCGATGAACTGGGTCGGTGTGTTCTGGTGATCCCAGGCGAGCGGAACCTCCATTGTGAACCCGATCTCCGGCTGAATGAAGACGTTGTCGACCATGACGCCGCCTGCGACATCGGCTCCTACGAGCAGCCCGTCCAACTTCGCGAGGAGTGCTGCACGACCCATCTCCGGCCGAGGGCTCTCTATGCGTTCCAGTTCTGCTGCTCTCTTCTTCGCCTCAACAACACGATCGGGTGTCGCCGGATGACTGTCGAGCCAACTCGTCTCGCGCTCGCCTCCAATCCGGAGTTCCTCTTCGCGACCGAGCGTATGTAGAAAATCGGCCAGACCCTCCGGGTTCCAGCCCGCAGCGGCGGCGAGTTTCAATCCGATTCGGTCGGCATCGCGTTCTTGCTGCCGACCATAGGGAGCGACCAGGAGGCCATCGGTCAACGTGTCTCCGCCCTCGCGAATCGCCCGCCCCACGCGCGGCGTCACGATACCGGTGACCCAGCCGGTCAAACCGGTGATGATCTTGAACGGCGCGGCCAGAGTGACTCGGCGCGAAGCGTGGCTTCCAACGACGTGGCCGATCTCGTGCCCGAGCACGCCCGCAAGTTCGTCCTCGGAGTTGACGAGCGAGAGCAGACCGCGGCTGACATAGACATGCCCGCCAGGCAGGGCGAACGCGTTTGGTATGGCCGTGTCGACGATCTGGAAACGAAACGACCGGTCCGGATCGTCAGTCACGGCCACGAGCCGCTGGCCGATCTCGCTCACCCACGCCGCGAGTTCGGCTTGCTGAAAGATGCCCATCTCCGCTTCGACCTGACGCGCGGCCTCGTCTCCTACTTTCTGTTCTCCGCCCATCAGCGTGAAGCAGCCTGCCATCGGGAATGTGAGCAGGAAGAGGAACAGGATCTGGATTCGTCGTGCTGCGGCGCACCCGCGCGCCTGGCATCGAGAGGCACGCATGGAGGAGACCGATCGGGTTCGTTGTTTCATGACGCGACAGTCTCTCATTCGTCGGGACTCGGCAAGTTTTCGGCTACCAACGTTGAGGCCGTCATGGCACTCCGCACGTACCAGCGATTCGAGAAGATGCGCCTGTGAGGCTCTAGCCGTGCGATATCGGAACGGATTCCGTTAGGCCGAATTAGCCAATCGGACCGCCACTCAACCGATCTGGCTTTTGATCTCGGCGTACTGATCGAGCAGCGGAATCACGATGTCTCGATCCGCAGGCGGAAGACCGAACACGCAGCGTGTGATCCCCGCATCTCGAAACTTCTTCAGCGCCTCGGGCTTCGGCGTGCAGCCGAAGATCGAGACCTCGAGCGATGCGGGATCACGTCCGCCTTCCTCGGCCATCTTGCGGAATTCGGGCAGGTACTCGGTGATGTCGTCGCGCCCGAAGATCGGCATCCAACCATTGCCGTAGCGGATCGCGCGTTTCGCAGCGCCGGGGAACCCGCCGCCCACGTGAATCGGCGGATAGGGCTTCTGCAACGGCTTTGGCCACGCGAAGGTCGCATCAAAATTCACGAACTCGCCGTGATACTCGGATTCGTCCTGCGTCCATAGCGCCTGCATTGCTTCGATGCGCTCACGCATCAGCTTGAAACGGCGACTAAAATCGGTTCCGTGGTCTTCCATCTCTTCCGCATTCCAGCCCGCGCCTACGCCGAAAAGCACGCGACCATTTGACAAATGATCCAGTGACGCAATTTCTTTCGCGGTGTGAATCGGATCACGCTGCACCACCAGACAGATGCCGGTCGCCAACTTGATTCGTGTCGTCACTGAGGCGGCCGAGGCGAGCGCGACGAAGGGGTCGAAAGTGTCGTAGTACATCTTTGGAAGATCGGCGCCGCCGGGCCAGGGGGACTTCCGCGATACAGGGATGTGCGAGTGCTCCGCAAACCACATGGAATCAAAGTCGCGCTCCTCGGCAGCAATCGCGAGATCGGCCGGGCGGATCGAATAGTCCGTTGGAAAGATCGTGATGCCGTATTCCATTTCTTCCTCACATCGGTGTTTTCAGCGATTATGGCCCAGGCCCGCGCACGAACACAAGCGGATATCGATTGTCAGATTGCGCCTCGATCTCCAGGGGTGGTACAACCTTTCGCAAGGGAGGCTTCATGGCGCAGTCGCAAGAATACGGGCTCACGATTTTCGCCGTCAGCTGCACGTTGCTGACGGGTTGTTTCTTCCCGCCCGCGGATCTTGAAGTCCAGGTGATTCACTACCCCGGATTCGAACACCGCGAATCTCGAGACGAGCTCTGTGAGGATGTTCAGGCGTTGAACAAGATCCACGTCCTGG
>JAQBEG010000651.1:0-5777 GCA_032123985.1 Deltaproteobacteria bacterium | reverse complement strand
CTTCTATCCCTATCTCGGACACTACCTATTCGACGGTGATCCGACGCTCGTGGGTCTTTTCATGGGCACGGCGATCCATGATACGGCCCAGGTCGCCGGTGCCGGAATGGTCTACCTCGCCCAGTTCGGCACACCGGAAGTCCTCGACAGCGCGACGGTCACCAAGCTACAGCGCAACATGTTCATGTTGGCCGTGATTCCGGTGATGGCGTTCTATTCGAATCGATCGCGAGCCACGGGTTCGATTCGGTCCCAGATGAGGGCGGCGATGCCGATGTTCGTTTTCGGTTTTCTGGCGATGAGCCTGGTCAGAACGATCGGTGATATGGGCGACCGCCCCTTTGGGTTTCTCGATCGAGAAGTCTGGAAAATGATCATCGGATGGGCGACGTCGACCGCGACGTTATGTCTCACTCTGGCGATGGCGGCTGTCGGACTCGGGACGAGCTTTACGCGATTGCGAGGGCTCGGGCTGCGCCCGCTCGGCGTCGGTTTGTTTGCGGCCGCGCTGGTCGGCGCCGTGAGCTTCGTCCTGGTTCGTACGTTGGCACCCTACATTGCAGGGATTGCCGAGATTGCCGGCTGATCGAACGCGCCGCGATCTATTTGAATCGCGCCTTCAATGCTGCCAGATCGAGATTGCTCAGCGCCGCGATTTTTTTGCCCAGTTCGGCGTCGTCCAGGTCGGCCGGCGAGAGGCGCGTCTGGAGTGCCAGCGCTGTAGCGAAGCTCTCGGTAGTGGTGTCGAGTAGCCGGACGCGCGTCTTGCCGGTCTTCGGATCGAGAATGTCATCGAAAGGCAGGGCGACGATTTGCTGACTCTGACGCGTGATCATCACGTTGGCGGTGCCGGAGAGCAGCGTGGCAACGGCACCCGCGCCGAGATCGCGCGTGTAGTCTTGATCAAACGCATTCGGTGCAACGCAGCGAAGCTCGTAGCCGACGTCCTTCACGACCATCGTCGCCGAAATTCCGTGCTCGGCGAGACCAGCCTGGACGCGCTCCCGCACGAGATGTCCGAGGGGTAGCTCGGCGAGCCTGATATGGCCGTGTTCGTCGCGCGGGAGATCGGGAAACTCAGCGAGGTCCGCGGGATCGAGACATTCGCCAAGGCCTTCCGCGAGGACGACCACGCCGTGAGCGCGACCATCAGCCGTGCTCTTGAGGATCGATCCCTCGACCCTTCGTGCCAATCGTTCCAGCTGGATCTTCTCTTCGCCGAATTCCTCTGCGACGATCGCGAGGGTCGCTCCGGCCGAGTTCGCGGCGCCGAGCGCGAGATGCCCTGCGTTGCGGCCCATCAATACGACGATGTACCAGCGACTCGCAGTGCGAGCATCCTCGAGGAGTGTGCTCAAGATTCCCGCGGCGGTGGCGCGCGCGGTTTCGAAACCGAAAGTGGGTACACCCAGCGGAAGGGGCAGATCGTTGTCGATCGTCTTCGGGACGTGTGCCACGCGAAGGCTCTTGCCCGCAGCCTCCGCGACGGTCTTCGCGGAGAAGCAGGTGTCGTCACCACCGATCGAGATCAAATGGTCGATTCCGAGCCGTTGGAGCCCATCGACGACCCGTTCGAGATTGGCCGGGTCGCGCGTCGGGTTCGCACGCGAGGTACGCAGGATCGAGCCGCCTTGTTCATGGATGCGCGAAACGGCGTCGGCATCCAGTTCGACCACATGGTCGATGTCTCCCTTCATGAGCCATTCGAAGCCCTGAAGGATGCCGATCACCCGTGCGCCCTGCTGTCGGGCCGCGAGGGTGGCCGCGCTGATCACACCATTGATACCTGGTGCTGGTCCACCGCCTACGACCAGACCGAAAATTGCCATTCGCACGTCTCCTGGAACGAGTCGCGCGGGAAAATAGCTGGAGCCGAAGGACGACTCAACCAGCGCGCGGCGGCCGTGAGGCGACCGCGAGCATGCCACATCCCAAGAGCAGGACGCTCATGATCGATCCGACCGACGTCTTGATTGGCAGCGGCTATGATCGATTGGTTCGGTTGCACCTCATTGAATCGGGAGTTCCATGAAAACATCGATTTCGATTGGTAGTGCCTATTACGACGGCGAGGGCTGGGATGATCTCGTGCTCTTCGTCCAGGCGGCCGATCGGCTGGGCGTCGATTCGGCATGGTCTGCTGAAGCGTGGGGCATGGAGTCGGTCGCCTCGCTTGGATACCTCTCTGCGCGGACCAGTCGTATTCGACTCGGAACCGGCATCATGCAGGTGAGTGCGCGGACGCCGGCAATGGCCGCCATGACTGCGCTGTCACTCGCTCAACTCTCCGGAGACCGATTTTGTCTGGGCCTCGGATTGAGCGGACCGCAAGTCGTGGAGGGCTTGCACGGCGCGGCCTTCGCGCATCCGCTCGGTCGACTTCGCGAATACGTCACGATCGTTCGGATGGCGCTCGCGGGCGAGCGAATCGCGTTCGACGGCGATCATTTCCAGCTTCCGCGCCGAGGCGGAGAGGGCAAGGCGTTGCGGCTCTCGGTGCCCGCGAAGCCGAACCTACCGATTTTTCTGGCGACGCTCGGCGAGAAATCGCTCGAGTTGACAGGTGAGCTCGCTGATGGGTGGCTTGGGACTTCCTTCATTCCCGAACGAGCGGACGCACTTCTGGAACCGATTCGACGCGGAGCGGCTCGGGCCAACCGGAGTCTCTCGGATATCGAGATCCATGTCGGTGCGAATCTCGAGATCTCGGAAGACGTCGAGGGTCTGCTCGAGAAATACCGACGAGGCATGGCCTTTACGCTCGGTGCGATGGGGTCAGCGAAGACGAATTTCTACAATGCTGCGTATGCAAGGGCGGGTTTCGAGGACGCGGCCAAACAAGTTCAATCGCTCTGGGTCTCGGGTCAAAGGGCCGAGGCCATCGCCGCCGTGCCCGATGAAATGTTGCTGGCGGCCAATCTGATCGGGACCGAGGAGATGGTTCGCGCTCGTCTTCGAGCCTTTCGGGACGCCGGGGTCGACGTACTCAGGCTCTCATCACCCGGTCGATCTTCGAAGGAACGGATCGCACAGCTCGAACGAGATCTCGATCTGATCGCCTCGGAGTCCTGAACCTCGGCCGCTATGTTCTGGTTCCCGATCTTACCATCCGGGAACCGACCGGAACCGGAGACCCCTGGCAATGAAGCTGATTCGCCTGTTCCTTCTCTCTCTCGTCGTGTTGATCGTCGCGTCGATCGCCGGCTGCACAGAGCGTTCGGAGGTCATCGTCCCGGAGCTGGCCGACATGGTCTTCCTGGGCGACCACATCTTAACGGTCGACCCCGCGACCGAAAACGCGAACGGTGTGGCCGTGCTCGGCGACTCGATCATTGCGGTGGGTCAAAGACATGACGTCGAGAAGTGGATAGGAGCGGGTACCCGAGTCGTCGAGTTGGGTGCGCGCGCGCTGACGCCGGGCTTCATCGATGCGCACGGCCATCTCGGACTCGTAATGCAGGTCATCGACCTCGTGAATGCATCATCTCCACCCGTCGGGCCGATGCACAAGATCGATGACATCGTCAATGCTCTGCGCGATCGAATCGAGGAGCGCGAGATTACCGCCGGCGAGTTCGTCATGGGTTATGGCTATGACGATTCGCTGCTCGAAGAGCAAAGACATCCCGATCGCGACGATCTCGATCGCGCGTCCGCCGATCATCCAATCGGCCTGCTGCACGTCTCGGGTCACCTCGCGACTTTGAACTCCGCTGCGCTGGCATTGGTCGGAATCGATGAACAGACACCGGATCCGGCGGGAGGAGTGATTCGTCGTCGTTCAGGAACGCGGATCCCGAACGGCGTTCTCGAAGAGACGGCCGCGGTCATCGTGCTCAGGAAGCTCGCTGGCGACGGCCCATCGCCCGAAAAATTCGCCAGCGATCTCTCTCGGGCAATCGCCTATCACACTCGTTACGGAATCACGACGATTCAAGACGGCGCCTCGAGTCCAGCGATGGTGGCCGGTCTTCGCGCGGTGGCCGCTCGGCAACCGCTGCCGGTCGACGTCGCCGCGTATATCCAAGGCAACCAGATGGAGGAAGAGACTCCGCTGGAACCGATCGGCTATAGCCACGAATACGAAAACGGTGTGCGCGTGGCAGGCGTGAAATTCGTGCTCGACGGTTCGCCCCAGGGCAGAACAGCTTGGTTGACCCAACCTTACGACGAGGCCCCGCCCGCTAAGGGCAACGATTATGTGGCCTATCCGATCGTCGACCCGGACCACTACATGAGGCTTTCGGCCCGCCTGATTCGAGGAGGCATTCCGATCCTCGCGCACGCCAACGGAGATGCGGCGATCGACTTGATGATCGCCGGGGTCGACCAGGCCGTTGGTGACGATGAGATCGATCATCGATCAGTGACGATTCACGCACAGCTGGCTCGTGAAGATCAGCTGGACGATATGAAACGGCTCGGAATCGTCCCGTCGTTTTTCGCTGCGCATCCATTCTATTGGGGAGATTGGCACCGCAAGAGCTTCGGGGACGATCGCGCATTGCGGATCAGCCCGCTCCGCTCAACGCTCGCACGTGGGATTCCATTCACGATCCACAACGACGCGCCGGTCGTCCCCCCCGACATCATGCGGCTACTCGAGATCGCTGTCGAACGCCGCACGCGAGACGGATTCGTGCTAGGCGCCGACCAGAGGATCGATATCGAAGACGCCCTCTACGCGGTGACGCTCGGGTCGGCGTATGCCTATTTCGAAGAAGACCGGAAGGGATCGATCACGGTTGGAAAGCAGGCCGACCTCGTGGTGCTCGCAGCCGATCCACGCTCCGTCCCCGCGAGCGAGATCAGTGAGATCGAGATTCTCGAAACGATTGCTCGAGGTCAAACGGTGTATTCCGCGGATGTCGCGGTCGGCGCCGCCACGCCGTGACGATCGTGCAGGGGCTGCTGGGCTTCGCCTATCCAATTTTGATCTTCCTTTCGCTGACCTGGCTCGAACCACGAGAGGTTGCACTCGTTGTGTTGGCTCTTGCCGGGCTACGGATTCTGACTGTGCGTCGCGGTGCCGCTGTCGCATTTGCTAAAGAAGTCTGGATTCCGACCATGTCGGTGGCCGTGGTCGCTGTCGGAACTGCGATCTGGAACGATCCGATGGGCCTCTTGCTCGCTCCCACTCTCGCGAACGTGGCACTCCTCGCTAGCTTTGGCGGATCGTTGTGGGGCGAACGCCCGATCGTGGAACGCTTTGCTCGCCTGCATGTCGACAGCCTGTCGGAAGCCGAGGTGCGCTACTGCCGCACGGTCACCAAGGTCTGGTGCGTCTTCTTCATGGCGAATGGATCGACGGCGCTCTATCTGGCCCTCGCGCGAAACGTCGAGACCTGGGCGCTCTTCACGGGTTTCATCTCCTACGTCCTGATCGGAATGCTCTTTGCCAGCGAATACATTTATCGCCATTGGAGATTCCGGCGTTTCGTCGGGGGGGATCGCCGATCCAGTATTGAAATGGTTCTTTCCGCCTCAATCCGAGGCGCCTGGGGCAAAGCGTTTCGACTCCGGCGGAGAGTAAACGTCCAGGACTCTGGACAATGCCTCGCCTCGATGGTTCAGTACCTTTCTTGTGCCCAGGATTCACCGTGTGTTGAGCGCGTGTTTAAGAGGGCGACGCGGCAATGGCGCGAAACGGACGGAGGGATCGGGTGGCGTTGACGCCCAGGTGGGATGTGATCGTGGCCGGAGCGGGCCCGGGCGGGACTTCGACCGCGATTCGCCTCGCCGAGAGTGGAGCGCGCGTGCTCGTCCTCGAGCGCGAG
>JAQBEG010000650.1:0-4770 GCA_032123985.1 Deltaproteobacteria bacterium | reverse complement strand
CCGGGCGTGCGCTCGCTGCCTACGCCACGGAGGGATTTGCGGCCAGGGACGTCGATGGCGCCCTCAATGGCTCGCTTGGCAGCAGCAAGCACAGTGCTTCGGATGCGGTAAAACTGAAAGCCCCGGACATCGCTGAAAACGGTGCCGTAGTGCCGATAACCGTTTCCGCCAGCATGGCTAATGTCGATGCCATTTCCATCATCGCTGCGTCCAATCCTGGCCCGCTGACATCAACCTATATGCTGTCATCGGTCAGTGAGCCTTTTGTTTCGACACGGATCAAAATGGCGAAAACCGGCGACATTATCGCGGTGATCAAGGCCGACGGTAAACTGTATTCGGCAACCAAGGAAGACAGGCCATCAAATTCCTGAACTACCTTCAGGACAAAGATTTGCGAAGCCTGATGAAGAGCAAGGATGTGCCTAGCAACGTCAGCACGCACGCTCGACGGCTTCTGACGAAGAAGGGGAAACTTTGATGATCCAGGTGAACGCGCGCATCCTGCTCTGGGGCATCGAAGGCTCTGGCAAGACGGCGACTCTCAGAACGATCCATTCGAAGCTGAGGCCCGACCTGCGCGGCGAACTCCGGATAGAACCGACGCGCCTCGACCCGACCGTCCATTTCGAGTCGCTCGCTATTACGCTCGGAGAGATCGGCGGCGTCGCAACGCAGATCGAAATCGTCGCCGTCCCCGGTGCGCCCGATCAAGCCATGACGCGCAAGCAGCTCCTGGACGAAGTCGATGGCATCGTGATCGTGCTCGATGCTTCGCCGGAGCGAATCGACGCCAACTACGCCGCGATCGACGAGCTGCGGGCTTCGCTCGCAGCCTATGGACGAAGGCTCGATGCGTTTCCGGTCGTCCTCCAGTACAACAAACGCGACGTCGCGGACCCATTTGCGATCGAAGACCTTCATCGCCGCGTCGGGCTCGATCAGGCTGCTGTCTTCGAAACGATCGCGACGTCGGGTCACGGCATCCTTGCCACTCTGACGACGATCTCAAAACACGTCGTCCGATCGAGACGCGCCAACAGTGCCCAAAAAAGCCCGACGTCGAATGTCTCGCCAACCCCGAAGACCGCCGCGGAGAGCGACGACACCGCCGGCTCCTCCCACGAAATTTTCGAAGCCGCGATCCTCGCCGAAGGGAATAGTAACGGTCTCACAGATCTTCCGGGGCTCGCGGAGCTCGACACCGGGTCCGCAACCCAACCCGACTGGAATGCGACGGATGGGCACGCGCCGAAACCTGAAAACGGCCTGGGCGCGGATCTACGAATCGTCTCGGTTGGACGGGCTGCGCTGAACAACGATGGCGGCGTACAGCTGCCGCTGGTGCTCGGCGACGCGAGCGGACAGACTCGTACCGTCCTTCTCTCGCTGCGACTCGACGCGCTCGTCGGGAATGGTACCAACTGATGCGTCGGCGAATCGGCATCTGGGGCGCAAGCGAAGAGTCCCTTCGACTGTTGCGCCTATTGGCTGGGAATCCCGACGTCGAAGTCGAGCGAATCTACGATGCAGACATTCCGGCCGCCCTCGAACGCGCGCGGGGACTGGGCACCGAAGTCTCAACTAGCATCGCCTCAATCCTTGTCGACGACGTGGCGGCTTTCTTTGCAGAACAGGATTTTGACGCGATCGTCGATTCAGACGGCGATTTTTCAAGCCATGCACCGGCTGGCCCAAGGTCGGCACTCCAGGTCGTTACTCCGCTGACCGCACGCCTGCTTTGGGGCTATGGCGTACCGCCACGCGACCGCAAGGCCGAGCTCTTGCAAGCCCTTCATGAGGTCGTCGAGTCCGTGGACCTCGCGATCGAGGCCGACGAACTCTTCGAGCGGATGCTCGAGATCGCCGTCGGTGTTACGGGCGCCGAGGGCGGCAGCCTGATGCTGCTCGACGCTGAATCCCAGGTTCTCCGAATGCGCGTCGCGCGCGGTGTCGAGCCCGAACTCTGGCCAAAGATTCGGGTCGCACTCGGACAAGGCATTTCCGGTCGCGTTGCCGCGGAAGGTCGACCGATTCATCTTCGTGGCCGCGCCGATCGGCGCAACTACGATCTGACGCGTGAGCGCGTGGATGTCGAATCGGCACTCTGCGTACCGCTGATCCATGGGGGCAAGGTACTCGGTGTCCTGAACGTGCACCACGCGACCCATACCGATGTCTTCTCGGACGAAGACCTGAGCTTCATGGAACAGCTCGCGCGACTCGACGCACAGATCATCGCCCGCGCGCAGGAGCACGAGACCCTGCGCAGCCATGCCGCGCGCTATGACGCTGTCCGCGAGGTCCAGCGGGTGCTTCGTGGGCCAGCCTTGCTAGCCGACCGTCTCGGGGAGTTCTGCCGCTTCATGGCGGACCGAGCTGGCCATGGAATCGTCCATCTCTACCTGAAAGAATCGGATGGCAGCCTCAGGCTGGCGGCCACATCGCTTGCCGGTGGCGGCTTCGGCGGCGAATACAGATTGGAACCAGGCGCCGGAATCGACGGGGAAGTCATCCGACAGCAACGTCCATCGCTGCTTCGGCACGAAGACGGGCGACTAGGCTATGCCGCCCTGCCCTTGCTCGCCGGGAGCGAGCTCGTCGGCCTGCTCTCGATCCAGGCGGGCACACAGGTCGAGCAATCTCGTGGCCTGCTCGAAAGTTGGCAAGAGATTGCGGCCGCAGCCGCCGAAACGATCGCACGCACGGATCGCGAAGCCCGACTAGCCACGAGAGCGGAACGCATCAACGCCATCAATGAAACATCGATTCGAATGCTCTCGTGCACCGAACCCAATGAAGTCGCACGGCTGTCCACCTCCTCGGCCTCGATGATTCTCGAAGCGGATCACGCGATTCTTCGCCTCCAGGATCCGACGACACGGCGGTACTCGATTCGCTCCTATTTTGGCTCTGCGGACGGATCGACGCAGGAATCGCTCTTTCGACTCGACAAGGAGGTCACAGTCGATGCGATTCGACGTCGTGCGCCCCACTTGATCCAGGACGCAAGCCTAGACCCCAACCTGAAAGAGTTCTGCAACGAAATGCGATCCGTGCTCACGGCGCCCATCAAGCGATCGGGCGAGGTCATCGGCTCTATCTCAGTCTACGACAAAGTCGCCCTGGACCGATTCTTCGCCAGTCGCTTCGACGACGAGGACCTTCAGATATTCGGACGCTTCGTGGCCTATGTGGAGAGAGCTCTCGATCACGCCCTTTCGTATCGCGAAAACCAGCAGCATCGTAATTTCGACGAGGAAACGGGCCTTCCGAACGAGTCCTATCTCGAAAAACGCCTACAGGAGGAAATTTCGCGCGCTGCCGGACGCGAGAACGCCCTCGCCCTGTGCGTGTGTCGACTGGAAAATCGGGATGAACTCGTCGCCGAGGCCGGCTTGGCCCACGTGAGCCGCGTCGTCACGTGCCTCGCCGAATCGATGCGCACGCACCTCAGAGACTTCGATGTGCTTGCACGTATCGGTCAAGACGAGTTTGCCGTATTGATGCCGGAACCGGGACGCACGCCGGGCGAGCGCGTATTCGAGCTGGCCCGCGCGGTCGCCGATGCCGTATCGAAAGACGAAGCGCTCAATCAGCCTGTCCGCGTCGGTCTCGCCTTTGGCTATGGCGTCCACCCGGCGGACGGCAGCGAAGAAGCCGCGCTCGTCGCCCATGCCCGCAAGCCCCGCATCAGAATGGTCTGATCGTCAAGATCATCTTGGACCGTTACGGCCTCGACACATCGCTGGCAATATCCGATTCTCTGCGTGACATCGCAGCCCCGCCCGTTGACCCGTCGTCTGCCACGATCGACAGGAGCTTCATTCCCGAATGGCCAAGAAGCATTATGCGGTGATGGGTGCTGGCGAAGTCGGTTGCCACCTGGCGCGCACGCTGTCAGCAGAGGGTCACCGCGTCACGCTCATCGACAGTGATCCAGACAAGCGCCGACTGGTCGAAGAGCAGCTCGACGTGGGCTTTGCACTAGGCAATGGCGCCCATATGCAGACGCTCGAAGCCGCCGACGTCGCGAGCTGCGAACTATTCGTAGCCGCGAGTTCCTCGGACGAAGCCAATCTCGCAGCGTCGCTGCTGGCTAAACGCGCCGGCGTTTCCAAAACGGTCGTTCGCGTCTCGAAGTCGGAAGACATCACCCGCTATAGCAAGATCTATGAGACAGCCTTCGAAGCGGATCTCCTGATCTCGACGCAGCTCTTGACGACCACGCGGATCCTCAATTCGGTTCTCGGCTACAACACACTCGAGGTCGAATATCTTGCGGACGGCGCGATCCAGGTCCGTACGACGCGAGTCGAGGACGGTTCACCACTTCACCGACATCGACTTGCCGACGTCGACCTCCCGCGAGGCAGCCTGGTTCTTGGGTTCATCTCGGATGGCGAGGTCCGGGTTCCCACTGGCAACGATCATGCCGAGCCAGGCGACACGGCATTGATCCTCGGCACCAGTCACATCATGAACGAGATCGAGCGCCGCGTCAGCCGAGATGCCCATCGAATCGGCCACGTCGTCATCGCGGGCGGAGGCGAAACCGCGGAAACGGTCGCCGTCGGTCTCGAACAATCCGTCAAAAACATTCGAATCATCGAGGCGAATCGGTCGCGCGCGGAGTATCTCGCGACCCGATATCCCAAGTACGACATCGTGCACGGCGATGCGACGGACGTCTCGGTGCTCAATTCGGAACGTGTCAAGAATGCGCGTGCCTTCATCGCCCTGACAGGTCACGATGAGAAAAACCTGATG
>JAQBEG010000649.1:0-11042 GCA_032123985.1 Deltaproteobacteria bacterium | reverse complement strand
GAGCTGCTGGCCTGAAGCGAAGCCGTGACGTTTAGTTGCGATCCGCCGGGCGAGCAGTTGCCTTGTACCAAGGCGACATGCACTTGGTCGCAAACGCCAGGCCATCCCATTGTGTCGTACAAATCGGATCTGGCGATCGTGACGGTTTGGTCCCAAATGGTTCCTTGGAGCGAACAGGCCCCCGATCGAACGCATGGATCGACCTGTGTGCCAGAACATCCATTCTCCACTTCGACCGATTGGGCAGAAGCCGATTGGGCAGTCGCTAGGCAAATCAACAGCAGAACAAGGGCAGAACCCGGCCGCATCTCGAAGCCTTTCCGTACGAATATTCGCACTTTGTCGATTGTACCACGCACGCCGCATAACACCTATCAGGCCCACCTATCAGGCCCAGGTTGTCAACAGCACGGACTAATCCGCCACGCTGATCTTTTCAGCGTCAATGTTGGATGCGCTCGTCCCTCGGTTCTCTGGCTTTGGTTTCCACGGCAGGTTGCAGAGAACGCTCTGCACCAAACACCTATCGAGGCTCGACGGCTTCATCGAAGCCGTGCGGGATCAAGCTCCTCCGGAGCCCTTGTTGATCCCACGTCCTAGAAACACTTCCGTGCCCTCACTCGTCCATTCAAAAGGGGCTGGATCTTCGTCCAGTTATCTTCGGGCTCGAGCCAGGGGCAGAGATCCCGAGAGCCGATCCTGTCGGCATCTCGCGAATGTTTTGGAGCGAGAGTGGACCCCCAATCAAACCATGCAGCGTCGAACCATTGTCCATGAAGCCATCTCGTGATCGATCGTCACAGCACTTGGGTACTTATGGGCTTCTCTTCGGGATCGGTCCTGTTCTCTCAAAGAAAACGTGACGCCAGTTATACGGCGGGTTCGCCCACTCTCGCTCCGTTACTTGTTTCCTCTCAGAAACCGTTCAAGATCAAAACTCTTCTCGTGACTCAACATGTAGTAGACGCTCCGTCCGAGCTTGGCCGCCAGGATCGAGAGCCCTTTGCTCTTGCCGTGCTTCGACTGCAGCCGCCGGGCCATCTTCTCTCCCTCTTCGCAGTGGCGGATGAAGAGACTGGCGGCTTCCGAGAAGGCCCACTTGAGATGAGCGTTGCCCTTCTTGCCGCCGCCGCTTCCGACTTTCTTTCCCGCCGAGCTGTGCTCCGGCTTCACCAGCCTCGAGTAGGACAGAAAGTCCTGGACTCTCGGGAAGCGACCGATGTCATGGATCTCGTAGAGGATCGTGAGGGCCAACACCTTGCCGATCCCGGGAACCGAGCGCAGCCGATGGTAGGTGTCGGGGTCGTGGAGCTTGGCCTGGCGTGTGAGGTGGAGTTCGAGGTCCTTGATGATCTGGTCGTGTTGCTCGATCAGCAGAAAGTCGACTTCCATGCTCTTCCTGGCATCGGGATCGGGGAAGGCTTCGGCGACTCCCTCCCGGTTCGCCTTGTAGGCGATCTTGGCCGCCGGAGGCTTCAGGTTGTACTGGTGATGGGTGTTCTGGATATGGGACAGGAGTTCGGCGCGCTTGCGAACCAGATGGAGTCTTCGTCGCAAGAGATCTCGCGTGGCTCTCATCTCGGCCGGATATGCGTAGGCCAAAGGCATGGTTCCTCCTCGCAGGAGCATGGCGATCTTCATCGCATCGAGCTTGTCGTTCTTGGCCTTGGCGCCATGGATGAGGCGCATGTAGAGCGCATGGCCGAGGACGAAGTCGATCTTCTCGCGTCGGCACAGATCGGCCAACCAGTACCAGGTGAAGATACACTCGGCGGAGACGACGAGGTTCTCCCTGAAGGGCTCGATCGTCCTCAGGAAGGCTTCGGGGCGGCTCTTGATGTTCTTCTCGAGCAGCGGTTCTCCGCTGCTGCCGAGGACGCAGAGGTACATGGTCTTGGCGTGAAGGTCGATGCCGCAGTAATGAGTATGGATCTTGTTGTAGAATCGCATGGTCCTCTCCTGACGGTTGGCGTTAGTTGCACCAACCAGGCTACTCCGGGTGGAGTGGCTTCAGGAGGGGGCCTGAAGAGAATCAAGCCCCTGAACCAGACAGTCCGTTTGACGAGTTGAGAGCGCCCTCCCGCGCCTGTCGCGGAGGAACCGCGAGAGTCCCTTTTGCTGTGTGGCGACGTGGCTGTATCTTCTCGACCAACCTTTTTGAGGCGGACCCCGCAGGTTATGGCCAGGTCCGTTATGCGGCATTCCCGTGACATCTCTGCCTGAAATACGGACTGCGACTTATCAAGACGCCGAGGCGGCGCTTGCGTACTTCTCTGAACTCCAAGCAGAGAACCTCAAAACGATCTTTCGAGTTGAGGCGCTTCCTACTCTCGAAGAGGAGGTCGCGTTCCTACGAGAGTTCGAGGTCGACGAGAACTCGAACTGGTTTGCGGCGGTTTCAGATAACGCAATCGTCGGGAATCTGGGTCTCAAGGCTGATTCGAGGTCCCAGAGACACCACGCAGCAGCTCTCGGAATGTCGGTTCTTGCCCCGTTCCGATCAGCTGGCCTCGGTACGCGTCTCATCCAAACGGCGCTGTTGTGGGCCGAGTCGAGTTCTCTCCGGAGGGTCGAACTCGATGTACTTGAGAGTAATACCGGGGCGATTTGCCTCTACGAACGTTTTGGATTCGAGGCTTACGGGCGAAAGCCCGAGGCTGTTCTTGTTGATGGTGTCTATCTGGACGTAGTCGAGATGAGCCGGTCCGTGCTATAGGAACGCCGCATAACAAGACGCTACAGACTGACGAAATCAGGATGAGTTGGTCCGGGAGTCCGCCGCCCACGTTCTTCGTGCCCCTCGGGCCGAGGCTGTGGGCGGCTCGCGTGACCTGGCGACGATCTCTGGTACCCTTGCCGAAACCCTTTGAGCGGATTTCGCAGCTGAGCGTCAAATCCGTTATACGGCAGATGCATATGTGGGATAAACGTCTGGGCGCATCTGGTCTCTGCATTTTAGGGACTGCGTGCGCGGCCCACTCAATGACAAGTCTGTCCAAGCAGGCGCCACCATTTGAGAAAGAGACGATCGTCGCCTTTGATCCCGAAGCGCCCGCCGCGCCGGAGCGGTTGGCAGAAGGCGAAGTCTGCGATGGCGTCGCCGTAACCGTGATCCCCGATGCCGAGACGGGTCATGATCCATTTCGTGCCTGCTATCCACCGGGAACGATTGATAAGCACTACACACCCGGAATAGTTGGCTTGAAGCCTTATCTCGAGGATCACTCGGTCGAAGTCCATCTTCTGGAGCTTCCGTACAAGTCGCCTCACGGCGACGGGCGTGTTCTCGATTCTCTCGAACTCCCCTTTGGGGCCGAAGACCCAATCAAGATGCTTCTTCGCGACATCGACACCAATACAGACTCCCATGGTAAACTCTCCCCTGCACAGCCACTCATGCTCTCGGATACGGGCTCTAGCGCCCAGGCAACCGTTCGAGTTCTGCGCTGTGAAATGGAGCGGTGACCCGTGCTTGTTAGCGGTCTCACAAGGACCGAACCCTTTGCGGTTTACCGACTCCGAGTTAGGCCGGCAGAGAGCGTTCACTCTCTGCCGGCCGTTTCCGTTCTGGGGACAGTTTGCAATAAGAACTCCTGAACCAGACCGGCCGTTTGGCGAGTTGAGAGTGGAATCCGCGCCGGTCGCGGAGGAACCGCGAGAGTCGCTCATGCTGTCTGGCGACTAAGGGCATATTCTCGACTCATCCTTTGGCGGTGCCTGCAGGTTATGGGTATCTCCCTCATGCGGCGTGAGCACGTTCAGCGACCGCCAGTTTAGGATTCACGCAGTGGCGAATTTCGATGCGGTACTGTTCGATTGGATGTTCACGCTGGCCCATTACCCTACGAGAGCGGAACATCAAGCACAGGCGTTGCGCCGACTTGGTCGAACAGTGAATCCTGACGAGATTGCTGAGACCGTCGCCAGGATCGAGGCCGCCTGCGAACTTCCCGAAGTCCAGCAGGCTGCTGCGGTAGAAGATACCTCGCCCGAGGCTCATGCCTACTCGGAACGCTTGGTCTATAGAAGGGCCGGTATCGATGACGAATTGGCAGATGCGTTGTACCGATTGCTCGGTACTCCGGACTTCCATCGGCCCTATCCAGATGCCATGGGTGTGTTGGAAACGCTCAATGCGGCTGGCTATGCCATCGGTGTTGTCAGCGACATCCACACGGATCTGCGAGAGCATGCTCAAGAATTCGGATTTTCTGAGTTTATCCACGCGTGGTCGTTATCTTCGGAACAAGGAATACAAAAGCCGAACCTGCAGATATTCCAAACCGCAATCGACCAGCTTGGCTGTGATCCCATGAGGACCGTCATGGTGGGTGACCGTGGCGGCGCAGACGGTGCAGCGGCCGCTCTTGGTGTCACGTGTTTGATTTTGCCCGTGATTGACGGCAGGATTCCACTCTCGGAACGTCGACTATCGCTCGTGTTAGACCTCGTTGGCCTTTCTTGAGTCTAAGATCTGTGAAGACCCGGGAGTCCGAGCCGTGCCACGAAGACCTGGGGCGTCACCTGGCGACGACATTTGGTATTCTGAAAGAGAACCGTCTAGCTCGGACTCGCCGCTGAAGCGCGTATCCGTTATGCGGTATGAACGAGGATGCGGTGCAGATCTCGCTTGGAAAGCTGCTCGTGTTCGCTCCAGACCTGGTGATTGCACGGGAGTTCTACGGCGACGTTCTGGGTCTGAGTCTGACTGAGTCGACGGATACATTCCTTGGCTTCCGTGGAGTTGATTTCGAGTTGTTGATCTTCGATTGCGATACCGAGACGACCCCAGATGGCCATTCCTCTGTTGCTGGCTCGGCGCTCACTTTCTCTGTCTCGAATCTCGAGGAGGCCATAGAGTCTCTTCGTCGGTCGGGCACTCGCGTTCTTCATGATGAGCCGCAACAAGGTCCGCACTCGAGATACATAGCTTTCTCTGATCCGTTCGGAACGGTCCATGAACTTGTTGAGGTACAATGCTAACCCGTTTTCACCCCGCATAACAAAGGACTGCACCAGGCGGGCCTCTGACGAGTCGGTGTCGGAATTCGCCGTCCACCGTCTCTACCGTCTGACACGGAGTTGGACGACTAGCGCCACCTGCCGACCCCCTCTGATACCTTGACGATCCTCGCCGGCGATGGCCGCAGGTGAGTAGACTATCCGTTGGGCGGCGTGAGCTTGAACTCAGAAACCCTCTTGCAGACGCACGCTGAAGTCGCGATTGCATTGGTCGGGTTCGCCGGCGTCATCGCCGCCCCGGGTCGCCCCGTGAGTCCGTTCGCGCGCCAGCGCTTTTTCTCGCTACTCGGCCTGTCGTTATTCCAAGTACTTCGTTGTCTCCTTCCGCTCTGGGTGGTGCAATTCGTCGAGTCTCCGACGGTTAGCTGGCGCGTTCTCAGCGTCGTCCTGATTGGGTGCCTCATTGACAGTTGCTGGCCAGTGCCGTGCAACTGGGCGCCCCATCCTTTAGGCGGACTTCGCGCGCGCCGCGGCAAGCCGGCGAGCTTGCTCCTCAGTAAGTTTCCTGATGCGCTTCATCGTGGATCCCCAAACCGACGCGATCGTCCCTCGGTAGGCAGCATCGCTGAGCGCGGCAATCTCTCTCGCGCGTTCGAGCGCCACTGCCTGCAAGTCAGCGGTCGCAGTCAACTCATCCAGGAATCCCACAGAGGCAGCTCCCTCAGGATCCACCGTCCGGCCGAGTACGGTGAGTTCGTGTAGGCGGCGACGATCTAGACGTTCACGGGCCAGTAGCGCTGGTAGCTCCGGTAGGGGCATCCCCAACCCCGGCTCGGTGAAGCCAATTTTGTACGCGCCCCGAGCTCCAACCCGAACGTCCGCGACCAGGAGCAGCATTGCCCCGGCTGCCACTGCATGTCCCTCGCACGCCGCAACAATTCGCGTCGGTCCCTCTAGCGCCTCCAAGAGCAGCTCCGCCATTCGCGCAAGCAGCTCTTCACGCTCCACTTCACCCTTGGTCAAGGTCGAGTTGTCGAGACCGGAACAGAATCCATCCGGGCGACCGCTCAAGACCAACACCGGAGCTTCGTCATCGGGCGAGATGGCATCCTTGAGCGCTTCCACGCCTTCGAGTGTCAGTATGTTTCTCTTGCCAGTGTCTAGTCTGACGAAGCGAATGGGCGGCTGGCGTTCTATGCTCAAAGAGCTCATTGATCCACCGCTTCTGGGCGCAGACTATCAAGGCGCTGCCGCTGTCGAGCCACGGCGCGGTCCAATCCGCCCATGGTACCCTCTCGCATTGAACATTGGTGTTCTGATCGAGCCTCGGAGGCGCTGTGGCTCGCGGCTGAGCGGACTCTCCGTCATGCCGCAAAAGCGTTCAGGTTAGTTCGATGGAGAATGAAACGGGCGGATGTCGCTGCGGTGCGATTCGCTATCTGATTTTCGGCGAGCCAAATCGGGTCGCAGTTTGCCATTGCGGAGACTGTCGACGATCCGTGGGAGCTCAGTCCGTTGCTTGGCTAATTCTCTCGCTAGCCAACTACGCGATTTCGTCCGGCAGCCCGGTTACGCACGCTTCGTCGTCTGGGGTTGCACGAACGTTCTGTGGCTCCTGCGGAACGTCTCTCACGTACTCGCATTCGAACTCTCCTGAGAGAATTGACGTGACAGTCGCCTCGTTGGACGACCCAGGCAGATTTCCTCCCACTAAGACCTCATTCGAATCGGAGCGTATTGGATGGTGCTCGCCGATCTAGCATCTCTCGCGAAAAAGGGGCACCCGATGACGAAACAGCCGAACCTTCCCTGCGATGGAGGCTGTGCCTGCCGTGCAGTGCGCTACCGGCTCCTCGAGGATCCGCTCGAGCTACACGTCTGCCACTGCACGCGTTGTCAGACCGTTTCCGGCAGCGCATTCGTCATGTGCATGCCGGTCCAGACTCGGTCGCTGGAACTGCTGAAAGGCGATCCGGAGCTGATCTCGTTCAGGTCGCCGGACGGCCTCGCCAAACGCCACCGGCGATGCGCGGATTGCGGTAGTTGCGTTTGGGGTGAGATCGACGGCCTGCCGGAAGTTCTCGCTCTCCAGGCGGGCACGCTCGATGACACCAGCTGGCTGAAGCCGATCGCGCACATCGGGACGAGCAGCGCACAGTCCTGGGTCGAGATCCCGACGGATGTTCTCCTCTACGAGAAAGAACCGGAAGACAACCTCGAACTCGTGCGCGCCTGGAAAAACAGAAGCGACTCGTGAAGCAGGTTCAAAGCATTGTATCCGCCATACAACGCGTTGCAGCGGACGTGCTCACGCATGAGCGTCGGAGCGGCGGGGTAGAATAGGATCCTTCCTAGGTGTTCACGTAGTTGCTCGGCAAATCGCCGCACGCCGAACCGTTGAGCAGGCTTGCGTGACTATTCAGGACTGGAGAAGCATTGGCTAACTGATTGCTGCGATCGCAACGATCGTCACGCTTGCATATCTCGCTCTTCAGATGTCGAGAAGGAAGTACTGGGAACCGATAGAGTTGACTAACGCGGCACTCGACCGAAATTGGCACAGCGCGTTCCAGGCGAGGTCGGGTAGTTTTCGGGTATCAACCTCGACGCCAGACGTGGTCCCGCCCTGTCAAACCGGTAGCTCCGAGAAATGCGACGGATCAGGCTACGAATATGTTTCTGGAACGGGCTGGTACAGGCCGTCGTAAGAATCTGGCTTCGAGATACCACGCGGACGCCAGGGGGGCGACTTCGATTGCTCTCTATAACGCCGGAGTTTCCATGGTCTTTGCGTTAGTGACAGCATTGGCAACGCAGAGCTATCCTCCATCTTTAGACGCGGAAGTGTCGATCCAACGTCGTTGATCCAGGAAGAGCTGTGCTGATTCAACTTCATGGAACTTCTCGGTGAGGGCAGTCCGATTGACAATTGATGACCTGGGTTCGATCGGGGAGATCGTGAGCGCAATCGGAGTGATCGCGTCTCTGCTCTATGTTGGTCTTCAGATCAGGAGTAACACCGAGGCAACGCGCTCCGCGACCCGACAGGCGCTGTCCGACCAGGATCTGATGTACGTCACCGCGGGAATCGACAGCTCAATCCTCGCCGAGGCAACGGCAAAGCTCGAAAAGAAGCTCGATGTCAGTGCGGCAGAGGCGTCCCAACTCGTCCAACACCAGCACCTCAACGTGCGAATCGCTGAGAATGCCTTCTATCAGTACAAATTGGGACTGTTGGAAAAAGTCATATGGGACCGCTACCTGGCGATCCTCGAGTTGCAATTGCGACACAACCCCTACGCCTATAAGCACTGGTCTCATTATCGCAACAGCTATTCTCGCGACTTTCAGATGGTCGTCGACCAGGTACTCGAACGCGAGAGGTTGGCGTCTTCGCCAGTTTGATTTTAGCCGGAATCGCATTGTCGATTCGTTAAGCGGGATGTGAAGCTAGTCGGGGCCGAGAGCTTGCTCGAGGGCGTGTTGTACGAATTGACTCTTTGCCTTAGATGACTTCAAGTTTGAATTGCACCGTTTCCTAGACGTCATGGAAGCATTTCTCTGGAAAGCGATGGCCAAGCCTTTTGCGAGGCCGGGTATTGAGCTTCTTGGCGACTACCTTTGGTACTCTCTCCCAAAGGAACCTTGCAGCTGAGCGAAGCGTTCATATCGCCTCGGGTCACCCGAAGCGGCTGGCGCGCGAGTTCGAAGCGATAGCCGAGCATTGAATTGGCGCAGAGGAGAAAAAAATGGCCCGCATTGTCATCGTAATGGTCCTTGGCGCCTTGGTCGCTACCGCGGCATTCGGGGAGGATCCCGAACCCGCCAAGGCTGTCAGTATCAGCGTCGCTGAGCTCAACGCGCGGCGCGAATCGGGAACCGCGCCGGTCGTCATCGATGTGCGCACTGCAGGCGAGTACGCCTCAGGCCACATTCCTGGTGCGATCAACATTCCGTTCGATCAGGTTGCACAGCGCGTCGCTGAGATTGAAACGACTCAGGGGGCCGCCCTCTATTGCATGTTCGGGCCACGTGCCGAAAAGGGTGAGTCCGCACTTCTTGCGGTGGGGTACGAGAAGGTATTCCACATTGAGGGGGGCCTAGCAGCTTGGAAGGCGGCTGGGCTTCCCGTCGAGGATGCGCAGTAGTTCTCAGGCCGTGCAAAGAGACAACTGCGTTTAGCGACGCCCGCTATCAGTGCGATGAGCGATACGGTCGTTGCGATGAACAAGAGGGAATGAAGCGTCATATGCGACTCTTTTATTTGACGGCCCCATTTCTCAGTGCTTCCTTGAGATAGACGTCGCGCTGGGGAAACGGTACTTCGATCCCGGCGGTTGCAAGCGCCTCCTGAATTCCGACGGCAAGATCACTTCGCACTATCGTCAAAGCATCGACGCTTTCGGTCCAGGCGCGTAGCTCGAAGTCAAGAGAGCTGTCTCCGAACCCCATGAACAATGCGTTCGGCGCCGGCTCCGCGAGAATTTCCGGGTGGGCGCGAGCGACTTCCTCGAGGAGTTCGATGACCTCTCTGGCGGGCGTCCCATAGGTCACGCCCACATCGACCGACAGGCGCCGGCGTTTATCCGCAAGAGTCCAGTTCGTCACACGGTTCGAAATGAGGTCCGCGTTCGGGACGATGACGTCGGCACCGTCGAAGCTGCGGATCCTGCTCGAGCGAATTCCGATCCGGGACACGGTGCCGAGCAGCTGATCCAGAGACACGAGATCTCCGACCTTGATCGGCCGCTCGAAGAGCAGGATCAGGCCTGAGATGAAATTGTTGACCATGCTCTGCATGCCGAAGCCGATGCCGACACCCAGCGCGCTCACCAGCAGCGCGAGATTGCTGACATTGAATCCGAGCATCGCGACCGCGGTAATGAATCCCAATACCAGGATCGTGTACCGGCTGATCGTCGACAAGGCGAAGGGAACTCCGCGCGGAAGCGAGACCCGCGTAAAGACTTCGTCTTCGAGTGTTGTCGCGATGAGGCGGGCCAGCAGCCAGGAAATCCAGAGCGTGATCGCGAAGGCTCCCAATCCTCCCAGCGTGAGTTGGACGCTGCCGTACCCGATCGGGGTGTCGAGAATCACGGTTGATGCGGTTTGCGCACTTTCCAGAAGGGCGAGACGGCTTAACACTACGATCAGCCAGGTCGCAAAGAAGATCGTGCGAACGGTGCGACTGAGCACGACGAGGAAGGTCCGGCGGTGATTGCGCAAGACCCGGATGCCGTCGAGCTTGCCCGAGTAGACCGAAGCCTCGGCAATCGCCTCGAGTACGCTGGTCGCCGTGAACAGGATCGCACCGAGGAAGGTTCCGACGACCAGGGCGCTCATGACCAGATCGGCCATGCTCGTCCATCCGAGGACCGCCCCAACGAGCGAGATCGCAGCCCCAAAAAGCGCGAGATGAAGCCAGGCGCCGAGGCCCCGGATCCAGAAGATGCGATCGGGCTGTGGCACCTCTGCCAGGCGTTCTGGACGACGAAGCCAAATCAATCCGGCCAGGGCGATGCCAGCTTCGAGGACGAGCAACACGCGGGTGATGAATTCGAAATCCAGCAGGACGCGCCGCCCGAAGTCGAGCAGCACCACCAATACGAGACCGATCATCGGGCGGCGAAAACTTTCCGGCAGCAACGAGCGAAGCACGAAATACAAGAATGGAAGAGCGAGTAGGGCCAATATCAACCCTAGCGCGGGCGGCGCCTCGGAATGAAGCCACATTGAAGCGCTGAGCCCCAGCACCAGCCCGGCTGCAATGGGATGGACGAGCGCGTCGGGGATGGGACGCGTTCCGTAAAGCGGAGGGCGACCCATCCAGATGCGCGCCATCGAACTGGCCCAGACGACGAGCACGATCAAGATCACATGCAACAGGATGAGCGTTGAGGCCCGTCCCGCGTACTCGCCGATGCTCAGTCCGATCTCGCGTAGAGTCGACTCGAAATTGTTCCGCGCGACATCCAATTGTTCGCCGAATCGGAAGGCCCAGATCGGAGACTGGTTGCGACTGAGGACCTGAGAGAGGAGCTCTTCTCGAGCGCGCTCGAGGACGTCTCGTCCTCGGTTGA
>JAQBEG010000648.1:0-8410 GCA_032123985.1 Deltaproteobacteria bacterium | reverse complement strand
GCTCTCGTTTCCGAACTCGCTCCATCGATAAGCAGGCTCGGTCCAGACCGCCCCGTAGAGTGGATAGATGCCGTCGATCGCAAGTAGATCGACCAGACGGCTGCGACCCGAGCGCTCGGCGAGCGCCATCGATCCCAGACGTGTGATGTGGGTCGGCCCGAGCAGCGCCTGCGATTCGAGCGGCTCGAGCGCGGCCAGAATCTCGGCTCCGAGGACATCACGGCTTTCCAGCCTCAGATCCGCGCCGAGCAATTCCTTCGATCGCAAATCAACGGCGTCGTTAACGGCTTCCCGCAACGAATGAAGTCCAACGACGACCGCGATCCCGATCGCCATACAGCTGCCGTAGAACCCGAAGCGTCTCGCGGCCGCACGTAGCTCTCGCCGTAACATGCCGCTCACGAATCGAATCTTCACCCGAACGCCGCTACGTCTTCGATGCGCTCCACGCGACCGCCAGCCAGATGGATGATCCGATGCGCGCGCCGGCTCAGCGCCAGATCGTGGGTCACGATGACGAGCGTGGTTCCGTGCTGTGTATTCAGTTCGAAGAGCAGATTCACTATTTCCTCGCCGGTCTCGCGGTCGAGGTTACCCGTCGGTTCGTCGGCGAACAGCACGGCGGGGTCATTCGCGAAGGCCCGAGCGATCCCGACTCGCTGTTGCTCTCCGCCCGAAAGCTGGGCCGGGTAGTGATCCCAACGCTCCGCAAGACCAACTCGATCGAGCAGCGCTCGTGCGGTCTCGATCGCGGTGCTTGGATCGGGCGCGCGATCCGACGGAAGCAGCTCGAGGGGCACCAATACGTTTTCGAGGGCGGTTAGCGTCGGAATCAGGTGGAAGCTCTGGAAAATGAAACCAATTCGCTCGGCGCGCATCGCCGCACGGCCATCTTCGTCGAGACTCTCGAGGTCCACGCCCGCGAGTCGAACACTGCCTTCGCTCGGTCGATCCAGGCCGGCCAGGAGCCCGAGTAGCGTCGTCTTGCCGCTGCCCGATGGCCCGAGAATGACGACGACCTCGCCCTTACGCACGTCGAGATCGACGGCGTCAAGCACCGTCAGCGCCGAATCGTCTTGCGATTGGGCTCCGGCACGGGAGTAGCGTTGTGTGAGATTGCGAGCGAGGATCATGCGCGATGCGGGAACCGATTCGGACCAGGGCGAAAGAAATTTGGGCGGCGCGGGCCATACAGTACCCCCTGACGCTCGGCTTCGCATGGCTACTTCTGCTCCCGATTGCTGCCTGCTCGTCGGGGGATAGCGAGAAAAGCCCAGGCGGCTCGACGATCGGCGAGGCGCCCGCGGCGAAGGCCGAAGCGCAAGCGGCGGCGGCGCAAACCTCAGCCCGGCCCGTCATCGTTTTTCTTGGAACCAGCCTCACGGCCGGCTACGGCCTACCGGAGAGTCAGGCTTTTCCTGCCTTGATCCAGCAACGGATCGATGCTTCCAATCTCGACTACCGAGTGATCAACGCGGGCGTGAGCGGCGACACTTCGGCGGGCGGCCTGCGAAGGCTGGGATGGCTAATGCGGCTCCCGATCGCCGCCCTCGTCCTCGAACTGGGTGCGAACGACATGCTTCGTGGACAGAGCGTCAGTGAACTCCGCGCGAATCTCGAAGCCATTCTCGACCGTACGTCCGACGCACATCCGGAGGCTCGATTCCTGATCGCCGGAATGCGAGCAGCGCCCAACCTCGGTCGCGACTACACATCCGAATTCGACGGCATTTATCCCGCCCTGGCGTCCAAATACCATGCGGCGTTCGTGCCCTTCTTGCTCCAGGACGTTGCCGCACAACGTGGCCTGAACCAGGCGGACGGGATCCATCCGACCGCGGAGGGACATGCCCTCATCGCCGATCGTGTCTGGCAAGAGCTCCGTTCGATTCTGCGTTAGCGATTGGGCTCGATCACGACCTTGCCCGTCACCTTGCGGTCGAGGAGCGCGCGCAATGCCTGAGGGGCCTGTTCCAGCGAATAACGACCCGAAACGTAGGGATTGAGTCGACCCTCTGACGCGAGCTTATCGAGGTCATTCACGATCTCATCGCGAAGCTCCGGCTCACGCGAAACCATCGCCCCATAAAAGACGCCGATGACCTGACAACTCTTGAGCAGTGTCAGGTTGAGAGGTAGGAGAGGAATACCCGCGGTGAAGCCGATAACGAGAAAACGACCGTTCCATGCGATCGCTCGAAGCGCGGATTCGGCGTAATCGCCGCCGATGCAGTCATACACGACGTCGACCCCACGACCCTCGGTCAGCTCCTTGGCGCGTTTCTTGAGATCTTCATGCGAATAGTTGATCGTCTCGTCGGCGCCCCGGTCACGACAGACCGCGAGCTTCTCGGCGCTGGAGGCGGCCGCAATAACGCGCGCTCCCATCGTCTTGCCAAGCTCGACGGCAGCCAGGCCGACATTGCCGGCGGCGCCAAGCACAAGCAGCGTTTCACCCGCTTGAAGTGCGCCGCGATATTTCAGTCCGTAGTATCCCGTGCCATACGCATAAAGGATGCCGGTGGACTCGGCAAAGCCCAGATTCTTCGGGAGCTTCTTTGTCGAGCTCGCCTTCACGAGGACCTTCTCTGCGAATCCGCCGACGAGCATCGTACTGCCCAGGACCCGTTCACCGACTTTGAATGCACTGACGCCTTCGCCGACTTCGATGACGACGCCGGCGACCTCTCCGCCCGGAACGAAGGGAAGCTGGGGCTTGAACTGGTACTTGTCCTCGATCATCAGCGCGTCCGGAAAAGTCACCGTCGAAGCTCGCGCTTCGATGACCAACTCCCCAGGACCGGCCTTGGGGTCATCGACCTCCTCGAGCACGAGATTCTCCGGCGGTCCAAATTTCTTGCAGACGATCACTTTCACGGCGGGCTCCCTGGCTAGCATCGAACAAGTTCTGACTCACACTTGACCGATGCTAGCGGCTCTTACGGCTGGCGCGCCCTGCGCGACTCGCGATAATCGAGGCTGGCTTGCGCTCGGGCCAATCGAATCGCATCGCAAGGACCGCCTCGGCGGCTCCGGAGGATCTATGCAGAATGACTCGAACATCCTGATTTCGAACACGCAGGAACTCGACGAATGGATCGAACGCGAGGGGATTCGATATTTCAAGATTGGCATCTTCGATATCGATGGCGTCCTACGTGGAAAGTATGTCGATCGCGAGAAGCTGAAGTCGGCAGTAGACAAGGGTTTCGGATTCTGCGATGTCGTATTCGGTTGGGACATGCACGACAAACTCTACGACCGCGGCATCGCGGTTTCGGGTTGGCATACCGGCTATCAAGACGCTTTGGTTCGCCTCGATCTCTCGACACTCCGCCAGATTCCATTCGAAGAAGATACGCTGCTCCTGATCGGGAGCTTCCAGGGTCAGTACGCGGAAGTCTGCCCGCGGACCATTCTTGCGCGCACGATCGAGAAAGCCGCATCGATGGGGTTCGGTGTCGACGCAGCGTTCGAGTATGAATTCTTCCTTTTCGACGAAACACCCGACAGCATTCGCGAGAAGGGCTATCGAAACCTGCAGCATTTCACTCCTGGAATGTTCGGATATTCCGCCCTCCGAAATTCAGTACACGCAGAGTTCTATCACGATCTACTCGACTCGATGCAGGCGTTCGACTGCTCTCTCGAAGCCCTGCATACGGAAACCGGCCCAGGCGTCATCGAAGCAGCGATCCGCTATGCACGCGGTCTCGACGCTGCGGACAGGGCTGCGATTTTCAAGACTTTCACGAAGGTCTTTGCACAGCGAGCTGATCTGATGGCGACGTTCATGTCAAAGTGGAGTAACGACTACCCCGGCCAAAGCGGGCATCTGCATATTTCATTATGCGATACGGCCACCGGCGAGAACGTGTTCTACGCCGAGGGCGCAAGCTACGACATGAGCGAGACGATGCGTCATTTCGTAGCCGGTCAGGTCCGCTACATGCCCGAGCTGCTCGCGATGGTTTGTTCGACGATCAACGCCTATCGCCGACTGGTTCCCGGAATGTGGGCACCGACGGCGGCAAACTGGGGTGTCGAAAATCGAACGACTGCGGTGCGCGTGATCCCTGGCGGCCCTAGCGCTCAGCGGAGCGAGTACCGCGTCGCGCCCGCCGACGCGAATCCCTATCTGGCGGAGGCCGCCGCCCTCGCCTCCGGGCTTCGCGGAATCGAAGAGCAACTCGAACTGTCCGATGCCGTCACGGGCAATGGCTATGAGGACCCTGTCTCCCTGACCCATCCCCTTCCATCGACGCTCCGCGAGGCGAGCGATCGGCTTCGGGCATCCGACATGGCGCGCAGTTGCTTTGGCGATGTCTTCGTCGACCACTACGCGGGAACACGCGATTGGGAGGATCTGGAGAGTCGCAAAGCGGTCACTGATTGGGAACTCGCACGCTATTTCGAAATCATCTGATCCACGATCGGAATCCATTTTGCAGAACGTACCCATCTTTGGAAACTTCAACTATCCGACCGCCTATCGAATTGGCGCCGGGCGCGTTGCTGAATTGGCAGATGCATGCATAGAACTCGGCATCGCCCGACCGCTCATCGTGACGGACCCCGGCATCCTCGAACTCGATTGGTTCGAACCGATTGTGCCCGCCCTCGAGAAGCGTGGCCTCAGTGTGCGCGTCTTTTCCGGGATCGAAGCCAATCCCGCAACCACCCATATCGAGGCGGGTCTCGCTGTGGCGGCGGACCACGAGGCAGACGGCTGCGTGCTGATCGGCGGTGGTTCCGCGATGGATGCCGGCAAGTGCATTGCGCTACTCGCGCGCAATCCGGGCAGTGTGCTCGATTACGAGGACGTCGGAGACAACTGGAAACGGGCCGATGGAAATCGGATCCTACCGACGATCGCAGTTCCCACCACCGCGGGAACTGGATCGGAGGTCGGACGCGCCGCGGTCATTCTCGACCCCAATGAGCATAACAAGAAGATCATCTTTCACCCGCGCATGCAGCCCGATCTCGTCCTCGCCGATCCGTTGCTCACGCTGGGACTTCCGCCGCGACTCACCGCGGCAACGGGCATGGACGCGTTCGCCCATTGCTTCGAGGCCTACTGCGCTCCGAGCTACCACCCGATGGCGGACGGGATCGCCCTCGAAGGCATCCGTCTGATCGGCGCGAACTTGATCCGTGCCTACGAGAACGGGCTTGACGAGATCGCGCGTACGCATTTATTGATGGCTGCGGCCATGGGCGCCACCGCATTTCAGAAGGGGCTCGGACTCATCCACGCCCTTTCCCATCCCGTCGGTGGCATGACGGGTCTACACCACGGAACGGCCAACTCGATCTTCCAACCCTACGTGATGGTGCACAACCGACTGGTCATCGAATCGCGCATTCCGCGACTCGCGCAGGCTCTCGATCTGTCGGACGACCGATTCGAGGGCGTGCTCGACTGGACGGTTCAGTTGCGCTCGCGGCTCGGACTACCACATACACTCGAAGGCATCGTCGATGAATCCATGATTCCCCGTCTCGTCGCGATGGCTGCCAAGGATCCGTCACTCGCCACGAATCCCAAGCCCTGCAGTCATGCCGACATCGAGCGTGTTCTTCGCAAATCTATTCTGGGCGACCTCGAACCCTGATTCTGTAATCGCGACATCCGCCGCGCCGCATTCATCAGAAACCCGTGCCGTACGTCTCGAGAAAAGCGAGTTCTTCGGGTGTCGACTCGCGACCTAGAATGGCGTTGCGATGCGGAAAGCGGCCAAAGCGCTCGATCACTTTCCGATGACTCGCCGCGAAGTTTCTGCCGTTCTCGAACAGGGGGCGAAAGGCGGACGGTGCCGATTCGGCCGCGACTGCATACGCGGCTTCTCCAGCATGCTGATCGTCGAGATGCTCAGTGTGCATCCAGGGAATGAGCAAGAAATATTGTTCGAGCGGATGTAACGAACGCAATTCGGCCTCCGTAGAGCGTCGGGTCAGATCGATCGCACGTGGATCGCCCGAGAAACCTCGAGGATGGTTTCGATAGAGATTTCGAGGAAATTGATCGACGAGCAACACGAGTGCGATTCGGTCGCGCGGATCCGCCTCCCAGGGCTGGAGACCACCCGCGAGCGCCTCCCCGACCACCGACTCGAATTGTTCTCGAATCTCTTGATCAACCTGACCATCGGCCACGAACCAACGAACGACCCGGGCGGCGTCCGGCATCACTTCATCGCGTGTGCCAAGCCAATAATCGAGAATCACGCTCGGATGCAACATTTCCTCGAGCCTACTTCGACTCTGTCGGTGTTCCCGCGCGGCGAACCATGCCAACCGCAATCGCGACGGAATCCGCCAGGTGTTCGACTGCAAGCCGTTCATCCCGGCCGTGGGCGCCGCTCGCCTGCTCCATACTCAAGCGTTCAGGAACGAAACGCAGGATCTCATCGACCTGTCCGGCTAAATGCCGAGAATCCGTCGCGCCGGGGATCAGTGCCGGAAGCACGACCGCATCGGGAAGGACGTCGAAAATGGCTGCTTTCGCCAACGAAAACGCTGGGCCCGAAGCCGAGGCCGGCGCTGCGCCCTTGCCCCAACTCGTGCCCTTGATCTCGACTTCGGGATCATCGATGACACGAGTCAGATGCGCGATCACGTCCTCCGGCGTATCGCCGGGCAGAATCCGAACATTGATCGTGGCCTGCGCTAGTTCTGGAATCACATTGACCTTCACGCCGCCCGAGATGAGCGTGGTCGCGAAAGTCGTTCGGACGAGCGGCGCACTAGTACGTTCTTCGAGAAGGGATCGTTTCACCGTTCCGCCCATCAGCCACAGGTTGCTTAACGCAAACCGCTGACCGAAGGAAAGATACGGGCTCGCCGCTTCGAACATCTCGCGAACGGGTTGGATCAGCCGACTCGGCATCGGGTTTTCTTCGACGCGATAGATCGCTCGCGCAAGCCGACCAATCGCTGTACTCCGCGGCGGCATCGAAGAATGGCCACTTACACCGTGCGTAGTTAGGTCGACCGTGAAATAGGCCTTCTCTGCTATGACGACAAGCGCCGTGGTCACATCGGGCAGAAGCGGATAGCCGTCGATGATCAAGCCCCCCTCGTCGAATAGAAAGGCGGGGCGAATTTCGCGCTCGCGGAATAGTCGTGCGACTTCGGCGGCACCATTGAATCCCCCGATCTCCTCATCGTGACCAAGCAATAGATAGATCGATCGTTCGGGCTGGAAACCCTCTGCCAGCAGGGACTCGATCGCTTCGAGCCAGAGAATCACGCCCGACTTGACGTCGATCGCACCACGCCCCCACACGTAACCATCTTCGATCAGGCCCGAATAAGGTGGATGGGTCCACTCTTCGATCGCCGCCTCCTCGACCGGCACGACATCCGTATGCGACATGAACAACGCGGGCTGAAGACTCGGATTGGATCCCTCCCAGCGAAAGAGGAGCGTGTGGATGTTCACTCTTTCGAGATCGAGGGTCTCGTGAGCCAGGGGATAGATGCCCCGGAGATAAGACGCCAGTTGCCGGAATGGTTCCGCGTCGAAGTCTGCCGAATCCTCGTAACTGACTGTCTCGAATCGGATCGCGCCGGCGAGGCGCTCCGCGATCTCCTGCGAGTCGCGCCTCTCATCCGCATCTGCACCATTTGCGACGCCGACACAGATCGCCCATGTCGCCGAGGTCGCAACCAAACATCGCACCCTTCGGGTATTCCGTCGCATCTGTATTTCCTTTCGCTCTGGGCTAGCCCGAACCGTATTCCCAAGTCAGGACAGCCTATCAAGCCTGCCCTCGGGTCGCTTTCAAAACCGGAGTGTCCACTGGAGTTTCACGAGCGGTTCGGTTCGTCCCGCTTGTAACCCGTCCGAGGTGTCGAAGCCCTGATTCAGCACGATGAAGAATTCACGTCCATCTTCGATGATCCACCGAAACCGACTGTTGATCGCCATGAAATCCGAGACGTTGTCGAACTGAACGAGCGTGGTCCAAGAGATGTCGGGCGTAAAGAATAGGCTGAGCCGCGTGCTCAACAGATGAATCAACTCGTCTCCGCCAGGGAGCGTGATGTCGTCGACCGAGTATGCCACGGCCGCTTGAACGAATCTCGAGAAACGGAACTGGATATCTGTACTCGCCCGTGTATGGTCACCATCGAAAAATGACCCGTGAACAACGAGGAGTTCACCCCCAATCCAACGATTCGTACTCGCAGTAAATCGAACCTCTCCTTCGTCGAAATTGTATCGCCCAGTAGGAATGTTCAGGTTGTCGAATGGCGTCTCTACGAACTCGTATCGATGTCGATACTGCAGTCGAATTCCGTCTCCTATCGGAGTTTTCAGTTCGACGGCGTTCCAGGCGAAGTTCCCGGTCTCGACGGTCCCACTCGAGAGATCGGTCACCAGTCTTCCCTCGACCTGCGT
>JAQBEG010000647.1:0-3474 GCA_032123985.1 Deltaproteobacteria bacterium | reverse complement strand
GCATGACGGGTGAGGTCGCGAACGATTGGGGCCTGACGGATCGCGGTCTCATCGCAGTCGGCCGACCCGCCGATCTCGTGCTCTTCGATCCACACGCGGTCTCGGTCGGCGAGAATGTCTTTCGAAACGATTTTCCGGGTGAAGCCAACCGCTACGTCCGCGAAGGCCGGGGCTACGATGCAGTGGTGATCAATGGAGAGATCGTGCTCCGCGATGGCCAGTACACCGAAGCACGACCCGGTCGGATCGTGTAGCGAGGTACGCGAGCGAAATGATTGTCTCATGAGCGAGCTGAATTTCGGGCGAATCTTCAGGCATGTGGAGCGATTTCGAGACGAGATCGCCGTTCACGATCTGGGCAGTGGCCACAGCACCAACTATGGAGAGCATTTCGAACGGGTCCGTCAGGTCTGCGGAGCCATGTCCGCCCTCGGCATTCGCCGCAACGATCCCTTCGCGGTACTGGCGAACGCCAGTCATCACTACGTTGAACTCTGGCGCGCCGGTCTCGTCGGTGGCGGGATCATCAACCCCCTCAACACACGCCTTGCCGCAGACGAACTCGTCTACATCCTGAACGATTCGGGCTCCGAGGTCCTCTTCGTGGACGCCGCGAACGCGCGAGTCGCGCTCGAAATCCGCTCCCGGGTTCCGCGCCTGCGGCAGTTGGTCCAGATCGGGGATGAGGATGTCGCCGGTTTCGATGCTCGTGTCGACGATCTGATGAGAGAAGCGAACGCCTCGCTCCCGGCGGAGCCGGATGAATCGGCGGCCGCAGTCCTCATGTACACCGGTGGGACCACGGGTCTGCCGAAAGGTGTGGTGCTTAGTCAGAGAGCCATTGCACTCGTGATCTACCGGATGCTGATCGAGTTCCCGATCGTCGAAGGCACGCGGTTCTTGAATTTCATGCCCATGTTTCACATCGGAGGAATCACCAGCTGGGGTCTACTGCTGCCGGTTGGCGGACGCACCGTGATCCTTCCAGCTTTCGAGCCTACCGCCGTCAATCGCGCAATTCGTAATCACGAGATCACAATGATCGGTGCGGTTCCCACCATGTTGGCACAGATGCTTCAACAGCCAGACTTCGATCCCAGCATGATCGAGAGTTTGCGGCTGATCCTCTACGGAGCGGCGCCGATGCCCCCGAGCCTCCTCGACCGTCTGATGGCGCTGTCCTCCGATCTTTCACTCGTTCAGTCGTACGGCATGACCGAGTGTGCGTCGACCGTGACCGTTCTCAATCCCCTCGATCATCGCCGAGGGGGCGCGCCTCTCCGGTCCGTGGGTCGACCCGCCGTCGGCGTCGAAATCGACATTAGGGAGCCAGACGGAAGCCCCACTGCGCTCGGAGAGATCGGGGAGATCTACGTTCGATGCGACTCGACCATGACCGAATACTGGAACAAGTCGGAACAAACGGAGGCTTCACTCGTCGATGGCTGGTACCGCAGCGGCGACGCAGGCCATTTGGACGCTCAGGGCTATCTCTATCTCGCGGACCGCGTGAAGGACATGATCGTGACTGGCGGCGAGAACGTCTATTCCATTGAAGTCGAGAACGCAATCAGCTCCCACCCCGATGTGCTGCAGGTCGCCGTCATCGGCTTGCCTAATGAGTTATGGGGAGAGTCGGTACACGCCGTCGTCGTTTGCGACCCCGAAGCAATCAACCAAGCCGACCTGACGGCCCACGCGCGCAAGACGATTGCGGGCTTCAAGGTCCCGAAGAGTTGGACGCTGCAGTCGGATCCCCTGCCCATCACAGCGGCGGGAAAAGTCTTGAAGCGCGAACTTCGCGAACGCCACGCTGCGCGCTGAACCGGTGGGCCGCGAATTGCGAATCGCGAGGCTGCTCAACGCCTTCGCCTTTTTGTCTGGAGCCGCGGCACTTGCCCACGAGGTGAGCTGCATGAAGTGGCTATCACTCAGCAGCAGAGAGCGCCCCCTGCCCCTCCTGCGCGTCAGGGGGCAATGGAGTCAATCCCGGACGAGCCCGGATCGCGGCATTGTCGAAGGATCGCGTAGAGGGCCGCGTCGTCAGGACTTCTGTATCCACTCCTCGAGCAGAGCGTGGAAATGGCGAAGTTTCGTCTCGCCATAGTCGGCAAAGATCACGTGGGGCTGCTTCATGGCGCGCAACCCTTTTTGAACGCGCGGCATATTGTAGACATCCTGGTTGAAGACCTTCGCGAGCAACCCGAGCTCTGGCGCATCGACCCAATCATCATCTGGCCCCAACCAGTGGATCGGTGCGGCGGGCGGACGCTTCTCACCTTCCTTGACCGCCGCGAAATACATGCACTCCTGAATGCATTCACCTGGATTGTCGCCATGTGGACGAAAGCGATAGACGATTTGGTTGAACGAGCCCCATGGGTGGAAGTTGGGAAAGAGCGTGAGGTAGATCGAATCAACGAGCTCCGCGTCACTGATTTCGTCGACGTGGTCGCCTAGCAATGGACGCAATGCTTCGCGACTCGGAGCAGCCATCGCGGCTCGGACGTTTTTCGCCTCGCCGAGGCTCCCCCCTTGTGGCTCTGGGATCCCCTCACTGTCCGGGAGCTGCCTTCCACCAATCCAGTCGCACATATTCGGATCGACTTGCCCGAGGTCACCCTCGATCCGTTCGCCCTCGTCGGTAAAGAGTCCGGAACGACCGTCCTTGGTCGTGACTCGTACTACTCGCTCTTCGACTCGTTCGTACACAGCGCCGCTCAAAGGATGGCGAAGCTTCGTGTAGAATTTCCCGTCGGACAGAGCCTCCTGTGTCGGCACTCCGACCAGGTGTGGACTCGGCGTGCCATTGGGCGAGATTGCGCGGGAGTAATTTCCGAAGACGTCATATTTCGAGTTCGCATCTCCGATCGCGCCGAGAATCGTCGGGTGGGTCGCAATCACATGATAGGCCTCCGAGAAGGCTTCCTGGGCGACCTTCCAGTTGCATCGAAGGATCTTGGCAACGTGCGCCTGCTTGTAGCGGCGCTCGTACGGCAGCAAGGTGAAATGTTCGGACAGATCGCCGATATAGTCTTCGAGCGGCCCTGCGTTCTCGTCGGGGTTGATGAATATGAACCCACCCCAGCGCCCGACCTTCACCTCCGGCAGGCAGTACTTGCCTCGATCGACCGACGGAAAATCCCATTCGCACGGAATCTCCTTGAGACTCCCGTCGAGATTCCAGCTCCAGCCATGGAAAGGGCAGCGCAGCTCGCGCGCCCACTTACCATCGTTCTCGCGGAGCAGACGTCCGCGATGCAGACATGCATTGTGGAAGACTTTGAACTCGTCCGGCTCGGAACGCACGACCAGGAAAGAGAGTTCGGCGATGTTGTAGACCAGGTAGTCCCCGACATCGGGAATATCATCCTCGTGACACGCCATCTGCCACACGCGCTTCCACACCTTATCGACCTCGAGGTCGTGAAACTCCTTCGAGTAATAGCGCTCGACGGGCACCAACGTCGGACC
>JAQBEG010000646.1:0-6977 GCA_032123985.1 Deltaproteobacteria bacterium | reverse complement strand
CTGGGCAGGCCTCAGGATCTCGGCCTTGCGACCAGATCCCTCCTCGTCTGGTGAGGATTCGAGTGGAGACGGGGGCAAAGATTCGCTCATCAACATAAGTATCTAATTGATACTTACATAGATTGCAAATAGAAATTTCATTAAGCGACGAGTAGATGCCTAAAAGCTGAATCGGCTAGGTCCCGTTGCCGGCGCGGACGCGTGCGATTAGGATGCGCCTGCCCGCCGGAGGTGGCTGGAAGGTCGCCGGTGAACATCCATCGTTCACGGGAGGAAAGTCCGGGCTCCATAGGACAGGGAGGTCGGTAACGCCGACCCGGGGTGACCCGAGGGAAAGCGCCGCAGAAAAGACACCGCCGATGGTTGAGCTCCTCGGAGTTCGACACAGGTAAGGGTGAAATCGTGGGGTAAGAGCCCACGCGCGACAGCCGGGTGACCGGCGGCGGGGCAAGCCCCTCCCGGAGCAAGCTTGAATAGGGACATCGTCGAGAGCGGTCCGCTCGATCGTCGGGGCGAAAGTCACGGCGCGGTGTTCGGGTGAGAGTGCTCGAGCCGGCCAGCAATGGTCGGCCTAGAGGAATGATCTTCGCTGGCGCAGGGGCAACCCAGCGTCGGAACAGAACCCGGCTTACAGGCCGCTCCGGAACCCCTTCGCTCGCGTTGGATTCCGGACCTCCAGAAGGAAGCCCTCGGGCCATCTCTGGAGCGCTTCGACGGGCAATCGAGCGCAACCTGAACCGCGAGCACATCGAGTTGAACCTGCGGCCGATGCAGGGCCGGTCAGGGATCGAATCGCAGACAGCGGACACGTGCGCGACGTTCGGGATCGTACAAATCCCATTTCTTCTTCGGAACGTCGTCGGGCGATACACGCCGAAAACCGTGCCGCAGAAAAAATGCCTCGACCCGATCCGACGTCGTGCAACTAAAGAGATAAGCAAGTCCGTCATTCCGCGCGCGTTCCATCGCATAACGTACGATCTGACTTCCGACGCCCTCACCGACATAGCGCGTCAACGCAAAGAGCGATGCAATCTCACCGGCGTTTTCGCTCGGATGCGGCAAAACGGCGCCGATTCCCGCCAGATAGCGGCCCTCGATAAAAACGCCGAGACCATGGGCGAGCACCGCATCCCGCAACACAGAGTTCCGCGGTACGAGGTAACCATCCGCCTCGCCTCGCGCAATCAGGTCGTTCGCCGGATCGTAATCATCAATGGACAGCGGACGAACGTCGGCATAGCGGTCACGGGTAAAGAACATCCCAGCGCCCGCATAAGTGAACAGTTCCTCGGAAAGCTGGTCCGCCGCACAGACATTCACCGATGGAATCCCGCCGTCGATCATGCCGTGAATCGCGCTGAGCAACGGCTCTTGCCCCGGTCGAATCCGGAGCGCAGGTTCACTCTCCACCCCGCGACCTTCGAGCAGCCGTCCAAGATGGGCGAGATCGACCACCGAAACACGTCCGTCCGCATTCACGCGCTCGACCGGCGGCTTCGGTTGAATCCACACGACCTTTGCCAACCGCAGGGCCAACGTCGCCTTTAGACAATCGGCCTCGAAGGATTCGCTCGAAAGCAATAGACCAGCGTGTCCGCGGTCTCGAAGCCGTCGCCAAAGATGCGGTGCAAAATTTGCTTCGCCGAAGTCGATCGCCGGCAACGCGCTCCCGATTTCGACGACCTCCTCCTGTGAGCTCATGATGACGACGCGCGAACCATTCGCCACGAGCAGCGCAACGACTTCCGCCAACGGTTGTCGGATGAACGGCTCTGCCTCCGGCCAGGCTATCCCGATCGTACGACGCCGGAACTCCGCGAGGTAGAACTCGCGTTCGCTAAAGGGATGGGGCGCGCTCGGCATTGGGGGAGTTTGACGAATTTCGCACTCGGCGCACGTCGTCGTCCGAATCGGCTCGAGCTACGCTGACTGCGCATGGCTTCGCTTTGATCGGATAGGTTATCGTGCCCCCCGCAATGGACTGGCAGATCGTATTCACCCTTGGCGTAGTCGCGTTGGCTCTCGCGGCAATGATCCGCGAACTTGCGCCGCCCGACCTCGTCTTGATGGCGGCGTTGATCTGCTTCGGCGCGACGGGCATCCTTTCACCGAGCCAGACCTTCGCCGGTTTTGCCAATCCGGTCGTCGCGACGGTCGGGGCGCTATTCATCGTCTCGGCGGCCCTGCGAGAAACCGGCGCGCTCGACATGACCCTCGGACGGGCACTCGGTCGACGCACAGCGGTCCGAATCTCCATGTTGCGGATGGCGGTACCCGTCGCTGGCCTGTCGGCGTTCCTCAATAATGCGCCGATCGTCGCGATGATGACGCCCACCGTGATCGACTGGGCCCGACGCTACCGGGTCTCTGCCTCCAAACTCCTGATTCCGCTCTCCTATGCCTCGATCCTCGGCAGCCTCTGCACGATCATCGGAACGAGTACGATTCTCACGGTCACCGGCATGGTTCTCGACGCGGGCCTCGAGCCCTGGGGATTCTTCGAACCGGCACCCGTCGGCATCCTCATCGCAATCGCGGGCCTTCTCTACCTCGTTCTCGTCGCCCCAAGCCGATTGCCGAATCGAATCGACGCCGCGGAAGAACTCGACGATCGAAGCCGCGAATACACTTCGGCGATGCGCGTGACCGACGGGAGTCCGCTCGATGGGATGACCGTCGAAGAAGCCAATCTCCGCAACCTCCCCGGACTCTTTCTCGTCGAAATCGACCGCGGAACGCGTCTCATCACGCCGGTCGGGCCCGAACAATCGTTACAGATCGGAGACATTCTGGTCTTTGCCGGCGTTCTCTCCACGATCATCGATCTGCAGCGCATTCGTGGACTCGAGCCGGCCGCTCCCGAAGACCTCATCCAGAGCCTGCCGGGCGGTCGCAATCGACCCATGGTCGAAGCGGTCGTATCCGCCTCCTCACCCCTGATCGGCCAGAGTGTCAAACAATCGAATTTTCGGTCGGTCTACGACGCGGTCGTGATCGCGGTGCATCGCAACGCCGAACGCGTACAGGGCAAGATCGGTGACATCGTCCTGCGCCCGGGCGACACGCTGTTGATGCAATGCGCCCCTGCGTTCATGCGTCTCCACCACAACAGCCGAGATTTCTATCTGGCGAGCGAGCTTCCGGGCGCAAATACGCCCGCCTTCGAACACGCCCGTGTCGCCCTCGGCATCCTGGCTGCCATGGTTCTCGCGGTGTCCCTCGGCCAGGTCCATATTTCGATCGCTGCCTTCGTCACGGTCGCGGCGCTGATCGGGACGCGCTGCATCTCAGCCACACAGGCGCGCCAGAGCGTCGACTGGTCCGTGCTGATCACGATCGGCGCGGGGCTGGGTATCGCCAACGCGATCACCCATTCCGGAGCCGCTGGCTTCGTCGCCAACGGTCTCGTCACCGCCGTCGGAGGATTCGGTCCGATCGCCACCCTGATCGTGATCTACGCGCTGTGCCTGCTGATGGCGGAAACGCTTCACCATAATGCGGCGGTCGCCATCATGTTCCCGATCGCGCTGGCCGCCTCGGCACAGCTCGGCGTCGATTCCCGGCCCTTCGTGATGACGGTGGCGATCGCTTCAGCATGCGCCTTCGCCTTTCCTGTGAGCTACCAGACCCATCTCATCGTCTACGGGGCCGGTGGCTACCGCTTCAAGGACTTTCTGCGCGTCGGGATCCCCCTCGACCTGATCTGCGCCGTCGTCGCATTGACCGCCATTCCGAGAATCTGGCCGCTCTAGATCGGCTCCGTACTTGCACATCGATTGCGTCCCGGTTTTCACTTCATCCGATCGAATGGAAACCAGGGTCATATATTACGGGCTGGATTAGCCACATTTCCGATGTAGGAGCCACTTTGATTCTGAGTGGCGTGGCGGAGTAAATGAGATGCAACTCCCCAGATCCAGACATTTCACTATCACCTCTCCTGCGTTTGAACGCACTCTTAGATACGAGAAAAATGAGATGGAGGGAAAGAAAGATGGGGCAATCACACCAGTCGCAACAGGAATCGAAGCGAATCTATCTGAAACACGAAATTCGCTGGCTAAATAGGTGAAATTCAATCATTATCAGGCTACATCCAGTCCCGTTGAAGGCTCAATAGTTGTGAAATACTGTGACTCGGAGGCGAGTCTTGTTCCGACTGAGACCCCATTTTCCTTTGGAGACCGACCCTCGGCGCGAAACCAAACGCGCGAGCGCGGTCTCAGAGTGAGAATGCGCAACCAGCTCAGCGCCCAAAGATAGAGAATTTCTGAAACCATCCCCCCCCGGGCGGTATCACAGTAAGAATTGCACCGGGGAGCGAGAGGAAAACGAGTTGAAGACTCAAGAGCAAGATCAAACGACTGCGGCTGGAACAGCACCTGCACCGACAATGGGTGCAACGGCTGTGGTCGCGGCAGAAGAACTCGATCCCGGCCGTGAGCGGCGCCCCCTCGAGTCGTACTTCCAGGAGATCGGCGGAACCCGAACCCTGAAGCGCGAAGAGGAAGTCGTCCTCGCCAAGGATCTCGAGGCATCGACCGCATCGCTACGCGATGCGCTCTACGCCATCCCTATTTCCGCCAAGCACGTCGTGGCGCGGTGGGATGCGCTGCGTTCGCTGTCCCATACGGGCGCCAAGCTGTCGGAATCCGTGGGCGACGAGGAAACCGGCGAGATTGCCGCACGCGTTGAGCGAGCGGTCAAGAAGCTGCGTACTCAGCTTGCCGATCGCGAGAAGCTGATCGCGAAGTCTGGGCTGGCGTACACGCCGAGCGTCCAGAAGCTCGATGACAAGATCACCAAGGAAATGCACTTCGCACAACTCTCGCTCGCGCTGCTCCACGAGCTGCGCGACAAGAGCCTGCTGCTTTGCGCCAACATGCGGAAGGCGCGCAAGAGAACAAAGAAGCTCACGGATCTCGAAGTCGACGCGGGCCTCGAGAAGAAACGCATGATCGAACTCACCGACGCGGTCGAGAATGCGCACGAATCGATGTCGACGGTGAAGAATCGCTTCATCGAGCACAACTTGAAGCTCGTGGTGGCGATCGCCAAGGACTACCGAAATCTTGGACTGTCCTTCCCCGACCTGATCCAGGAAGGCAATCTTGGCTTGATTCGTGCAGTCGAGAAGTTCGACCATCGCCGCGGCTTCAAGTTCTCGACCTACGCGGTCTGGTGGATTCGTCAGGCACTCGTTCGTGCGATCCAGAATCACTCACGAACGATTCGGCTGCCCTCCCACGTGCATGACCGGCTGCAGCGCAGCCAGCGTGTCAAAGCGGAACTCACAGGCAAGCTCGGTCGCGAGCCTACGCCGGCTGAGCTGGCTCCGGCACTCGGGACCGACACCGAAGCGTTGGAAGCGCTCGATCGACTCTCGCGCGAGGCCATCTCGCTCGAATCGAATGTCGCCGGCACGGAAAAGCGTCTAGAGGACTTCGTCCCCGATGGCACCGCGCAGCAACCCGACGGTGGGATCGACGACGGCCGCATGCGAATGGGCGTAGGTTCCCTGATCGGCAGCCTGACGCCGCGCGAGCAGCTGATACTGCGGCTGCGATACGGGCTTGGCGGTGAAGAGGAGCATACGCTCGAACAGATCGGCCAGTCCCTCGGTCTCTCCCGGGAGCGTGTCCGGCAACTCGAAGCGCGCGCCCTGAAGAAGCTACGGGAGACGCAGCCCGCTCAGCGACTCCATCCAATCCTGGAGCCGTAGAGGCTTCAGTCGGTAGGAAATGTGATCGCCCTCTTCGACCATTTAGTCGAAGGGGGCGATTTTTTTCGTGCGAACGTCGTCAGCTTACGCGAGCGACCAAACGAGAAACGCGGCCCCGACCGCCCAGCAATACCAGGCCCAATAATGGAAGAGGCTTCGGTCGAGCATCCGGACGAAGAGCCAGATCGCAACCAGGCCCGACATGAGAGCGGTCAGGCTGCCAATGCCGATATTCAGAAGCTTACCGGGCTCCACCTCGGACAGACCGGGCAGCATCAGTACCGCGGCTCCCGAGATCGCGATGATGCCGAGCAGGAAGGAAAACTCTGCGGCGGGTCTAGGCGCGACCCCCAGCGCGAGTGCGACGGCCACGGTCGAGCCGCTTCGTGAAATTCCGGGCAAGATCGCAAATGCCTGGGCCAGGCCGATTGCGACCGCGATCGCCCAGCCGGGGCCCGCTGCGAAGGCGCGCGCAGCTGTCCAGCGCGTGCTGAACACGATCGCGCCCGTGACCAGCAGCGCGCAGCCGACGAGTACAGGATTCGAGAACTGCGTTTCGATCCAGTCCTTCGCGCTTAGCCCAACAATGACACTCGGCACGGTCGCGACGACGAGTTTGCCGACATACTCGACCGCCTCTCGATTCCAGGCGAAGAAGCCGACAATGAGCGAGCGAATTCGATCGCGGTAGAAAGCGATGATCGCTACGAGGGTCGCGACATGCACGGAGACTTCGAAGAGCAGCGCACCCCCATCACGCCCGCCAAAGAGCGTCTGGAAGAGCGCTAGATGCCCGGAGCTCGAGACCGGAAAGAATTCTGTCAGGCCCTGCACGACCCCCAGCAAGGCCGCTTCGATCGCGTTCAACGTCACGCTCCTCGACTCCGCTCGCGCAGAGCAACAGGGGGGAGCCTCAGGGTACCGAATAGACTGGCCGTGCGGGTCGCTCGAGACGGGATCCCGCGCTAAAACCCCGCACATGGAAATCGCATGTCTCGACCTGGAAGGTGTTCTGATCCCGGAAGTCTGGATCAATTTCGCGGAACGAACCGGCATCGAAGAACTCCGGGCCACGACCCGCGAGATTCCCGACTACGACCAGCTAATGCGGCAAAGACTCGCAATCCTCGAGCGGCACGGGCTAGGCATCCGGGACATCCTGGACGTGATCGACGGAATGGACCCGATGCCCGGCGCCACCGAGGCGCTGCTCTGGCTACGTGAGCGGTTCCAGGTCGTCATCCTCTCGGAC
>JAQBEG010000645.1:0-4549 GCA_032123985.1 Deltaproteobacteria bacterium | reverse complement strand
AGGCTCAGGGTCCCCACCGCGGGCGGCGGGCCGATCGACGTCAGGACGGCCTGACGACTCATGCCGATCTCGATCGAGCCCGCCTCGATGGCCGCTCGCTCCTTGGCCGAAAAAGACGAAAGATCGATTGACCGTGGGGAGAAGAACGAATCGAAAGCTTCCTCGGCCGAATCCATCGTGTGTCTGGCGACGTGTTCGAAGACGAAGCTGCGCCCTTCGGCAAGGCGCATGTTGAACCTATTGCGCCGCTTTGACTCGAACTCGACCTTCGTGTTGATCGGGATCGTGACGCCGCCTCCGGCGCTGCGATAGTTAGTTGATCGACAGAAGCCACGATCCACCTGGATGGCGAAGCGGGCGTAGTAGACATCTCCCGACGGTCCCCCGCCTTCGCTCGCCCCAGGGCTGGACTGACAGCCAAGGCCGACAGCAGAGATGATCAGAAGGAGCAGGACAGGCGTGAAGGCGCGCTGGATGCGCAGCGACGAGATGGGACCGGACGTTCGGAGTTTATTCATCGCGAGAATCTGGCACTCCTTCAACGGCTCCGACATCGCAGTCCGGAAGACCTGATGGAGGGGGTCATTCGCCCGGGCGCCGACAGGCTCTTCGATCGCGTCCTTCGCATTCACGATTCGGCGACGACGAGCTGACGAGTTAACAACGGAACTCGTAGCCCTTGCCCCTGCTCCTTTCAAGCCCAGCTCCGTCCCGCAATCTTCAACTTCTCAAATCGTCTTTGTATCGCCAATTAGCGTCAGGTCGCGGCGGGCTGTTACGCTCCCAGGATGGCGGGTCAGAAACTCAAGTTCTGGGGTTGGGGACGCGAAGGCGAGGGTCCGGATGAGGTAGCCACCGGGAAAATCGCGGCATCGTTGGCGAAACGTTTTGGGATGGAGAAGATCGACGTCATCCCACCGCCGCGTCTAGAAGAACTGGACCTGCGTGCTCCCCGCATCGAACCGCCGGCGACCCTGCGTGCGACGCTCAGCGACGATCCTCACGAGCGAGCGCGCCACAGCTATGGTCGATCGTATCGCGACATTGTGCGCGCGTTCCGCAGGGACTTCTCCGAGCCGCCGGATTGGGTCGCCTTCCCCCAGGACGAGCCGACCGTCATCGATCTACTCGATTGGTGCGGCAGCAAGAACATCGCAGCCATTCCCTTTGGCGGCGGATCGAGCGTCGTGGGCGGTGTCGAGAGCGCGGTGGACGATGCCTATGCGGGTGTTGTGTCCATCGATCTCACCCAGTTGAATAAAGTCGTCGAGATCGACCGCGTGTCTCGCGCAGCCCGAATACAGGCGGGCATCTACGGACCCGCCCTCGAAGATGCATTGCGCCCACACGACCTGACACTGCGCCATTTTCCCCAGTCCTTCGAGTTCTCGACCCTCGGCGGGTGGCTCGCCACCCGCGCCGGAGGGCACTTCGCCACACGCTATACCCATATCGACGACTTCGTGGAGTCGCTCCGTGTCGTGACACCAAACGGGATCATCGAATCGCGTCGCCTTCCGGGCTCCGGCGCAGGCCCCAGTCCCGATCGCCTCTTCCTCGGTTCGGAGGGAAGCTTCGGCATCATCACCGAAGCGTGGATGCGGCTTCAGGACCGCCCGTCCAACCGTGCCAATGCCAGCGTCTGGTTCTCGAGCTTCGAGCGAGCGGTCGATGCGACGCGCGCGCTCTCGCAAAGTGGCCTCGAACCGTCGAACTGTCGACTACTCGATCCCGGGGAAGCCGAGTTCTCGGCCGGCGGCTCGGGAGGCGCCGCACTCCTGGTGTTGGCCTTCGAGTCGGCAGACCACGCCCTCGATGCCTGGATCGCACGGGCGGTGGAGATCTGCCGCGAGTACGGCGGCGAAGTACCCGACGATGCCGTGCGCACGCGAACCGACGCGGGCGCTTCTCGAGAGGGGGCGGGCGGCGCCTGGCGCAACAGCTTCGTCAGCGCGCCCTACGCCCGCGACGCGCTGGTGGCAGCGAGCGTCATCTCCGAAACCTTCGAGACAGCGATCACCTGGGACCGCTTCGCGGCGTTCAACGCAAGCGTGCGCGATGCCGTGGAGGCTGCGCTAGTCAGGGTCTGCGGCGGCGGCACGATCACCTGCCGCTTTACCCACGTCTATGCGGACGGACCGGCCCCCTACTACACCATCCTCGCCCCCAGTCGCCGGGGCGCCGAACTCGAACACTGGGCGGAGATCAAGCGGGCGGCCGCGGACGCGGTCATCGAAGGCGGCGGAACCATCACACACCATCACGCCGTCGGCCGCGATCACCGCCCGTGGTACGACCGCCAACGCCCCGCGCTCTTCGGCGAAGCACTTCGTTCGGTCAAATCCCGCCTCGATCCGGCCGGCATCATGAACCCCGGCGTGCTGATCGACGCGGCTACTAGTTAGTCTGCCGATTGCAGCAACTCAGCGTCCTGACGAGAGCCCGGGCAAATGGCTGCGTTACAACTGATCCAGATCAGCCCAGACGGCTTTGAAATATTCCCCGCCTTTGTCGGTGGAATAGAACTCCATCATTCGCTGTGCGTCTGCGAGAGATATCCTCGTCGCGCCGACGGCGTCCTGCATGCTCGTTCTCGCGGCGGTCACGTTCCCGAGCCTGAGTTGCGTACCCGCCAGGTAGAAAGTCGCAATCTGGTTTTCACCCCGAAAAACCCGATGGGCCTTGATCAGCGAATCTTCGGCGGCGGCGAAGTCGCCGTGATGCATGAGCGCCTCGCCGCGCACGACATGATAGAAACCCACCTGGGGTGCATCGAGCGTCAGAGATCTCCGCCGTGGCAGTTTCTTCCGGCCACTCTTCGGGCTCTGTGGGTTGCAGCCAGTAGGCGACGCCGGCAGACAGCGCAGCCGCCGACCGCGTACACGGTGGCGGCCTGAAAGAGACAATGATCCTTGATCCAATGCGGGAAACGGTCGCGTGGTTCGTTCATTTTGACGCTGCGTGCTCACTCCCGGTCGAAGATCGGGACTTAGTCGGATGACAGCCGTACAGAACCTCACGCATTCACGATCGGTCCGGCCGGGTGTACATCCTACACTCGCGGAAAGTTAGCTCATCGACTCATCGCGAAGGCTGCCCTATCAGAACCCACAGGCGCCTCCCCCTACGCCGGCGCAGTTACTCACCCGCGTCGCAAGAGTTCTACGAATTTCTGGGCGGCTGGCGAAAGGGGACGGTCGCGTTTGCGCAGGATCGCCAGGTGTCTTTCGATCTTGAGGCCAGTGATGGGCAGCACACGCACATCGGCGGGATCGCTGCCGACGCCCAGTTGACTCACGAACGCCAGACAATGGGTGGCGCCCACCATGCGTAGGATGGCGGGAATCGAGCGTAGCTCCATCACGACGTGGACACGTACGCCGGCTTCTTGCAATGCTCCATCGATCAAAGAACGGATCGCACTGGGGGATTCGAATCCGACTAGATCCTGACCTTGGAGGGATTGAACGTTGATGCGGCTCTTTTTTGCGAGAGGGTGATCTTTGGCCGCCACGAGAACGATGCGATCTGTGCGCAAGGGCAGGACTTCCACTTCGTCCGACGAAACGGGCAACGTCACGATTCCGAGTTCGATGCGCTCCTCCAGAACACCGCGCTCGACGTCGCGGCTGCCCGCCTCCTTCACTTGAAAGAGAATGCCGGGATGTGTGAGCTGAAACTCGGCGATGGCTTTGGGCAGCAGACAAGAAACCGCGGTGGCCCCTCCACCCAGGCGTACGGTGCCCACGTCCATGCTGGAGATGGCTGCAACCCCATCTTTCAATCGCTCCCAGCGGTCCACCAGATCCAGGCCGACGCGTCGCACCAGGCGTCCTTCTTCTGTTAGTTGAACGCCCTGGCGACTGCGCACGAAGAGAGTTGCATCTAGATCGGATTCCAAGATCTGCAAGCGACGGGACAAGGCCGGCTGAGTCAAAAACAGTCGTCGGGCGGCCGTGGAAATCGTGCCCGACTCGGCGACCTGCAAGAAGGATCGGATCAGGGAAAGATCATCCATGCGAAAAATCTATCATACTCATGCAAAAGAACGTTTTTACACATGACATAAATCACTCTACATTCGCTGCGAAATGCCGAATCAGTTGCCCGAGGACGCCTCCCGCAAAGAGGCTGTCCAAAGCTTCGAGAGCCCGATTTAGTGAACCATACCAGCGAGTTAACCATGACTGACAGCACCGATTTTCTCGCCCAATACCGCGCCCACGTCGCAGAACGAGCTGAACAGGGCATTCCGCCCCTGCCGCTGACCGCCGCCCAGACCACTGCGCTGATCGAATTGCTCGAGACACCCGCCGGCGGCGAAGAAGAGTTCTTGATGAGCCTTTTCGAAGACCGCGTACCGGCCGGCGTGGACGGCGCTTCTCTGGTCAAGTGCCAGTTTCTGACCGCGGTCACTTCCGGTGAAGACGAGTGCAGCTTGATCAATAAGGCCAAGGCCGTCGAAGTCCTGGGCACTATGCTAGGCGGCTACAATGTCGACTCGCTAGTCGATCTGCTGGACGATGCTGCACTCGGCGGCCTCGCCGCC
>JAQBEG010000644.1:0-4984 GCA_032123985.1 Deltaproteobacteria bacterium | reverse complement strand
CACGGCACGACCTGGGGCTTCTATACGCCGCCCGGCTCTTCATGGGACAAGCAGCTCACCCTCGCGAACCACGACCCCGATCGGCAGAAGCTCGTTGAGGTCTTCTCGGGGCATGGCAACTCCGAGGAGTATCGACCTTTCGAAGAGATTGTTTTCGATGCGAATGGCGAACCTTCGTGCCCCGCGCCGGCCAATGGTTATCTACCCAGTTGCTGGCGTGCTGGTGAGATCATCGAAGCGCGATGTCTCGAGGAGAATGAATCCATCGACGAATGCGCGGACCGCGCTGCGCGAACACGTCAGCTCTTCGTCGAAGCGGGCAATAATGGCGGCGCCAATGTCGTTAGCGCGACGAAAGTCGTCGACTGGCAGGATGCCGGCCAATGTCGGGATTGTTTCCAGCCCGCATTCAACTACCGCCCCAAGAACTCGGTGCAGTACATGATGGCGTTGGGTCGCGACGATGGGCAGGGCGGGCCCTTCCGGTTCAATTTTGGCTTCATCGCTTCGAGCGACAACCACTCCGCCCGCCCCGGAACCGGCTATAAGGAAGTCGCCCGCACCGAATTCACGGAGCAGAGGTTCGGTGAAATGCGCAGTACGCCGATCGCATTTCAGCTCGATCCGCCCGAGTACTCGTCGGAGCCCGTCCCGTTCGAGTTTGATCCCGGTGTCACTGCGCCGCTCGGAGCATTCGAAGTGGAACGTAACGCATCGTTCTTTCTCAACGGAGGTCTTGCTGCCGCTCACTCGACGGGGCGTGACCGCGATGCTGTTTGGGACGCGCTAGAGCGCAAAGAGGTCTATGGCACGAGTGGGCCGCGCATCCTGCTGTGGTTCGATCTGCTGAATGCACCCGGTCGTCGCCCGATGCCCATGGGAAGTCAGGTGGAACTTGCAGAGAATCCGATCCTTCAAGTCAAGGCGGTCGGGTCTTTCGAGCAGAATCCGGGATGCGGTTCGGACGCGACGTCGGCGCTCGAACCCGACCGGCTCGCGCGCCTCTGCCAGGGGGAGTGTTACAACCCATCGACCGAGCGCCGACCGATCACACGAATTGAGATCGTGCGCATCCGCCCTCAAAGAGCGCCCGATGAACAGATCGTCGGCCTTGTCGAGGATCCATGGAAGGTGATCGATTGCAGGCCGGATCCCGAAGGCTGCGTCGCAACCTTCGTGGATGAGAACTACGCGCGAGACGGACGTGACACACTCTATTACGCCCGAGCGATCGAGGCGCCGAGTCTCGCAGTCGCGGCGGATCCACTGGGTTGCCGTCGAGACGAAAATGGAAGTTGCGTACAGGTCGATCCGTGTTTCGGTCGACCCAAGGATGACAACTGCCTGGCCCAGACTGAAGAACGCGCATGGTCGTCGCCGATCTTCGTGAACCATGAGCGCGATATGGCAGGGCGATAACCTGCGAGTCGACAACCTACCGACAACCTGCCGACAACCCAGAGTCGTTCGACTTCTCGGCTATGAAGTCGACGTCTGTAACGCAGTCAGGTCGAGAATCGTTCTTCGGAGTACGGCGACAGTACGTCGCAGAGTGAGATTCTGGTCGACTCGGAGGCGATTCAAGGCCTCGAAGGAGACGATCAGCTCGAGGGCGTCGCCTACCTCGGCGTTCAACGATTCGATTTCAGGAAGCCAGCGACGCAGATCGAGGCGAAGGGTGCGGATCGTTCGTTCGTGCTCGGCTTGAAGGAAAGCCGACCGCCAGCGCTGGAGTGTCGAAGAGCGGATATAGGGGGCGAGTGTCGTGAAGATCTCCATGCGGCGTTCGATCAGCCCGTCGACCCTTTGCTCATAAGGCCCCGTCTGCACTGTCTCAATGAAGAGCGATTCGACTTCTCCTTTGATCTGTTCGTTCATCGTTGAGAACAACGTTTCCATATCGGAAAAGTGTCGAAAAACCGTGCGGACACCGACGTCAGCACGTTCGGCGACCTGCTGAGCGGTCGGAGAAAGCGAACCTTCGCCAATCAGTTCGAGCATGGCTTGTACAATCGCCGTTCGGCTGCGTTCAGAGCGTTGGATGCGGCCGTCGGTCGGCAAAGTGGCACTGGTCCCCATGACAATAATTATGGCATAATCCGTGCCATTAGATCAGGGGGGATTCTCGTCGTGCGAAAAATCTTGTTTTCGGTTTTAATTTTCATCGTGGGCGCCGGCCTGCTTGTCTGGGCCTTTCGGGGGCCGATCGCGGTTCGTGTGATGAGCGCGGTTCTGGAATCCAATCTGCGCGCTGACCGGATTGGCGATCTGCCGGATGGTCTACACGTCATGCTCTGTGGAGCGGGCGGGCCACTACCGGATCCTGTTCGATCCGGTCCGTGTGTCGCGGTCATCGCTGGAAATTCGCTTTACGTTGTCGATGCGGGATCCGGATCGTCGCGGAACCTTGCGACAAGCGGATATCCGCCCGCTCGGGTCGAGGCGGTCTTCCTGACACATTTTCATTCGGATCATATCGATGGCCTTGGCGAGCTCGGCCTGCAGCGCTGGACTGCCGGGAGCCATCGGCTTCCGTTGCCGATCTACGGCGCGGAAGGCATCGCCGAGATTGCGCAGGGTCTCAATCAGGCATACCGACTCGATGCCGTGTATCGCACGGCGCACCATGGTTCTGAGACGGTTCCGCCGACGGGCGCTGGTTTTCGCGCCGTCAGCTTCCCTGAGCCCGCGCCCGGTGAATCGACGGTCGTATTCGAGAAGGACGATCTTCGCGTGACGATGTTCAAGGTCGAGCATCCCCCGATCAGGCCGGCGGTCGGATATCGCTTCGATTATGCCGGGCGGTCGATCGTCGTGAGCGGCGATACGAGCAAGAGTGCAAACCTCGAGCAGTTTTCCGCTGGCGTCGATCTGTTGGTTCATGAGGCGCTGTCGCCGGAGCTAATGGGAATCATTCAGCATGCGGCCGAGGCCGTTGGCAACAAGACGATTGCAAAGATTGCAGCCGACGTGCTCAATTATCACGCGAGTCCGATCGAGGTCGCCGAAATCGCGGAGTCGGTCGGCGCTGGCCATCTGCTCTTCTACCACATCGTTCCTCCTTTGCCGATTCCGGGCCTGGCCTCGGTCTTTCTGGAAGGTGTAGACGACATCTACAGCGGCCCCGTCACCTTGGGGCGCGATGGGACATCGATCTCGCTCCCTGCCGGTAGCGACCAGATTCTCGAACTCGGGAACTGAATGCGCGAGCGGATCCGGACTTGGCCTTTCGGGCTGAGAGGGCGTACGCTGGAGCGAACCACGAACTGGAATCGGAGTTTCGGATCATCATGAGCCTCCTCGCCGCAGTCCGCCGCGACATCGACGTTGTTAGATCACTTCTCCCAGTGGCCTTGACCGCACGCAAGGCTGCGGTGGACCAAACAATCGAATACGCCGACTTCCTCGAAGGATATTTCCGAAGTCGCCCCGACCGTCCTGCCCTGATCGGAGAATCCGGGAGCATGACCTGGGGCGACCTCGATGCCTTCTCGAATCGGATCGCGAACTGGGCTCTCGGCGAAGGACTCTCACGGGGTGATGTCGTCGCGCTGTTGATGGAGAATCGGCCTGAGTTCATTGGAGTCTGGCTCGGCTTGTCGCGAATCGGTGTTGTAACGGCACTCCTGAATACGAACCTAACGGGCGACCGGCTCGCGCATTGCATGCGAGAGGCGGGAGCGCGACATTGGATCGTCGGTGTCGAGTTGGAGGAAGCGGCGGCCTCCGCAGTGACACATCTGACGGACGTGCCGCTGGTTCTCGTCACAGGTTCTCGCGAGACGCCGATCGAGGACACGCTGTCCATCCCGAGCACGCTCCTTCAGGTAGTGCCGGATGCGAGACCCTTCGACGGACTTCACGCGAAGCAATCTGCCATGGCTGTTCCGTCGCACGTGCGCGCCGATCGGCTCGGGGGCGACGGGCTCTTTCTCATTTATACGAGCGGCACGACCGGTCTTCCGAAAGCGGCGCGAATCAGTCATACGAAAGCCATCGTGACGGGAATCGCTTCATGGAAGTCGTTGCGACTGACCACGAACGACCGCACCTATTGCTGTTTGCCTCTCTATCACAGCGCCGGCGGAATGATGTCGGTCGGCGGCGCACTGCTCTCGGGTGGCGCGTTGGTCATCGCTCGAAGGTTTTCGGCGAAGCGATTCTGGAGCGACTGTACACAGCATGATGTGACTTCGTTCCAGTACATCGGAGAACTCTGTCGCTACCTGCTGAATTCACCGGCGCATCCGGATGAGCAGCGTCATCAGATTCGAACCGCCATCGGAAATGGATTGCGACCAGACGTCTGGGAGCGTTTTCAGCAACGGTTCCAGATTCCTCGAATCGTCGAGTTCTATGGTGCGACCGAGGGCAACTTCGCGCTGGTCAACTTCAGCGGGAAGGTCGGCGCGATCGGACAGTTACCAGGCTTCCTCCGAAAGGCACTCGGAATCGAAGTCGTGCGATTTGATATCGAGTCCGAGGAGATCGTTCGCGGTAGCGATGGTTTCTGTCAGCGATGTGACTTCGACGAGTCCGGGGAGCTGTTGATCAAGATTACCGGGACGGCGCGTTTCGAGGGCTATACCAACGAGAGCGCGACGGAGAAGAAGGTTCTGCGAAATGCATTCGTAGACGGGGACGCCTATTTCCGTAGCGGCGATCTCCTCCGTCTCGACGTCGAGGGGTTTTTCTACTTCGTCGATCGAATCGGGGACACGTTTCGCTGGAAGGGCGAGAACGTTGCGACCAGCGAGGTTGCGGAAGTGATTTCGGGCGCGGTCGGAATCGAGGAAACGAACGTATACGGTGTTTCGATTCCAGCAACCGATGGCCGCGCTGGGATGGCCTCGCTCGTCACGAACGAGAAATTCGATATCGATACACTCAGTCGCGTCGTCGAAGAAGGATTGGCGTCGTATGCGCGGCCGATCTTCGTCCGAATCCTCCCGCAGATGGAGATCACCGGAACCTTCAAGCATCG
>JAQBEG010000643.1:0-2856 GCA_032123985.1 Deltaproteobacteria bacterium | reverse complement strand
CCTCCGGAGAGGTGCATAGATACACGCCCGTCTCCGCGCCCTTCGCGGACGATCGCGCGAAGGGCGAGATCAGAGTCGTGAGGGCCCGAGCGAATAATCCGTTGTTCTTGGCAAAGTCGCTTCCGACAAAACCCGGATGATAAGAATATGCGGTCACTCCACTGTCGATCTCGTTCTCACGTCTTCCGAGTTCCTCGGTAAACAGGATATTGCAGAGCTTCGATCGGCCATAGGCGCCAAACGTGGTGTAGCCGGACTCGGATTGGAGATCATCGAAGTCGAGCCCGCCGCCTGCAAACTTGTGTGCATCGGACGCCGTGCAAACGACGCGTGCCGGCGCTGACGAGCGAAGCCGTTCGAGTAGAAGAGTCGTGAGCAGAAAAGGCCCGATGTGGTTCACGGCAAAGGTCGTCTCGAGACCATCGACGGTCGTGGACCGTCCCATTTGAACGACGCCCGCATTGTTGAAGAGCACGTGCAGTCGTTTTTGCGTCGCCAGAAACTCGCTCGCGACTCGGCGGATATCGGCCTGAACGCCAAGATCGCCCACGAGCATCGATGCCTCGACATTCGGATTCTTGCGGCGGATCTCGGCCAGCGTCGCCTCACCCTTGCTCGCGTTTCGACAAACGATTGTTAGATCCGCGCCCAACTCCGCGAGCGCGAACGCCGCCGCCTGCCCGATTCCAGCGGTCGCGCCAGTGATCATCACACTCTTGTGCTTCATGTCGACGTTCTGTGCAGCCAAGATTCGTTCCCTCGATTCAGGTCATCAACTGAGCAGTCCGTCTGTGACCGAGCCGACGACGACCAGGATGGCGAACGCGATGATCCAAGCGAGGCCGTCGCGCCCGATCCGCTTCGCGATGAATTGTTGAGTCCAAAACGTTCCGGCGAACACGGCAAGGATCACGTAGTTCCGCATCAGCGTGGACCAGAAGTGGAAGTCGGAGCCGCTACCCGCCTCGATTTGCGCGCCAAAAGTCAAAATCACGACTGCAGATCCCCAGAACAGAAAAGGCCGCAGCTTCGCCGGCAGAGGTCGCAGAAGGCTGCGCAACCAAGGCGGTCCCGATCCGCCCTCCGGATCGGCACCGGCGGCTTCGATTTCCTCGAAGCGCTCAAGCCGAGCGAGTTCCTCGGGGCTCGCATCCGGCGCGAAGGGGCCGAGCTGACATCGGCGTAGCTCTTTAACGGCGCTCTCGACGAACGCCTCATTGTTGATCATCACCATGTCGACCAGGCCCACATAGCCCGTTGGAAGAATCGGCGCCTCGCCCCACACACGCAGCTGCTGATAAGGCCTCGAAGGGTAGGCGTGGTGGTCCGCGTGACGCGAGAGACCCGTGAGTCCGTAGTAGGTGAAACGCGAATGCGTGTCCCAGGAGTCCTGGGGGCGAACACGCTGGCTCTTCCGTTGCAGCCCCCAATGTTCGAAGTAGTTCACCACCTCGAGCAGCCGAACCGCAAGAAATGCCTGGAGCAGGAATGCGACGAAAGCCGCGGGGCCGAATCCGGCGAGGATCGCAAACCCGATCCCCCAACCGACGAGGATCCCGTGAAGGATCCGGTTGTTCCGCATTCGCGAATCGAAGAGACTCATGTTCGCATCGCCGAGTCGCGTCGCCTCGAGCGCCCATGCGCTTCGAAACTGTGCCGGAACGGTGCGTCGCCAGAAATCGCTGTAGCTCTCACCGAAATGCGCGGTTGCCGGATCCTGCTCTGTAGCGACCAGACGATGATGGCCGCGCAGATGCTCGGTATAAAAATGCTCGTAGAGCACGGTACAGAGCAGCAATCGCCCGAGGTTCTGTTCCCAGCGCTTCTTGCGGTGAATCAGCTCGTGGGCAGTAATGATCGAAAAGCCCGAATTTCCGCCGACGACACCGATCACCATCGCCATATCGATGGAGAAGATGTCTTGTGTGCGGAACATTCGGGCGAGCTCGAACACGATGAGCAGCTGCAAACCCGCGAGCAGATAGACGAGCAGATCGAACGGCCACGCCGGAAGCGCTTCCACGGGCTGTCGCTCTTCGACCTTACCCTGCTGATCGATGAAGAGGAGAATGCCGAGCGGCAGCATGAAGACCGGCGCGACATACCAGCGATGCGGTCCGGTCCACAGGAAGACCAATGTGATGGACGGAATTGCGAGACTCGCGAGATGGCCGAACCAGATCCGAAAAACTTCAGTTTGTGTAGGTGCGTCGATCGGAGCCGCGTCGTTGAATTGGGCGGTCTTGTCGGTCATCGGACATTCCTCGTGCTCGGGAGGTGACGGTAGGCTACGGGAGAAGCCCTTGCTTCTGGAGCCGCTTGCGGGCCGCTTCGACGATCTCCTTGATCAATTCGTTGAGGCTCGAGGGGTTCAGCGTCTCGCTGACGCCGGCCCAGAGAAGCTTCCCACCGGCGACGTCGTAGAGACTCGTCTCCACCTTGACATGGGTATCGGTGCGGTAGTAGCCGGGTTCGTAGATGACCGTGCCGAAACGGTCGTAGTAACCGTAGTACCCGCCGCCGTAGCTGGTGGTGGTGCCGGGCACGTAGGTCTCCTTATCCTCGAGACTGACCAGCCGCACGGCGATCGCGCCGTCAATCCCGTACGCCTCCAATTTTTTGCGCATCCGATCGGTATTTGCACGGTCCGCCTCGGTGAGAAGTGCATACGCCGGAGTGACTTTCGTGCTCGTCGCATTCTCAGCGAGCGCTTCCTCGATGATGCGTTGCCGCGTCGCGTCGGGCACCAGGGCGATGGCGACCACATTCTTGAAGTGGAGATCTGAGGGGGTGACCCCCGGCGCGGACCATGTGTCGACGAGATGTGTCGACGAACAGCCGACGAGCAGTGTGAGT
>JAQBEG010000642.1:0-4922 GCA_032123985.1 Deltaproteobacteria bacterium | reverse complement strand
ATTGAGCTGCTTCATGTCTGTGACCGAAGCACCTGAGTTTGCGCACCGGGAAGTTCGCGAGGCGAAGGTCGTCGAGGAACTTTCACGCTATTTCGGCAGTCGAGCGCTCGAGGCTGTTGGCTATGTAGAGAAGGACTGGGCGACGGATCCGTTCAGTACGGGCTGCATCACACCACTCACGCCCGGGATTCTGAGCAAGAGCGGGCCTGCACTTCGCTTACCAACCGGGCGTATTCATTGGGCCGGCACCGAGACGGCTGAGGCCTGGTGCGGCTTCATGGATGGCGCCGTTCGCTCTGGTGAGCGGGCAGCGGCGGAGGTATACGAGGCGATCGTCGGAGAACTGTCTACTCGAACGAGAATTCCGCTTTGAATTTTTCTATGAAGGGCACGTAATCGGTCGGCTGAGCATCGCAAAGGATGTCATCGGCATCGAACTTGAACCAGCGCTGGGCACTCCTGGTCCAGATATGTCCCATGGGCACGACCCAGCTGGGGTCGTCGAATGTGCCCGCACGCAAGCTCAGGATTCCATTGGATGGTGTTTGGCCATGCGCGATCCGGCAACCACAATCTCCGCAGAACGTTCCATAACGCTCGTTGCCAGCGTCGGATTTCCATCTCACCTTGTGTGGCCTTCCAGAGATGAATTTGAGGGAGTCTTCAGCGATGGTTGTGGCAAGCCCGAATGCGCTGCCTGCGATTCGCTGGCAGTTGGCGCAGTGACAAGCATAGATCATCAGAGGCGGTGCAATGATCTGGTATCGAAGGGCGCCGCACTGGCAACCGCCTTCGATCGGAAGGGCAATTTTTAGAGTCATGACGTTTTCTTTCCAGTTCGGAGGCGTCCGTTGCTTTTAGAGGCAACCGGCCCACGATCAGCATAACGATTGCATGTACTGTCTACGGAAGCCGTCGGCGTCTGAATCTCCTACTCCAACAGCAGACGGGCGTTGTCGCGGCCCTCCTGGCAACCAAAGCCGACTGTTCGCAGACTCTCACACTTCTCCAACAGCGTCGCCGAATCTATATCCATTCCGACGTCACTGACCAGCATTTCTTCTTCAATCGATCGAAGCCTTCGCTCACACTCATCTCGACTCTTTGGCTCTTCTCGACATCTCGACCACACGTCGAGAACGATTTGTGGATCGAATGGAAACGCGTGATGGAAGAATTTCGTGTACGTGGCTGTGAGATCGCTCGCATCAGCCTCCGATGTCGATTCCGTTCCACTCGATTTAAACTCGAAGAACTGCGAAAGGCGTGCTACGCGCTCTGCGTCAATCGGATTCGGGGAACCCATCTTTATGGATGTTGCCCTAGCCAATGCACTTTGAAACGCAGCCGAATCGGGAGCGTCGTGTAGCCAGGACGCCAATGCTGTTTCGCAAAAGGGCCCGGTTATACTGCACATCGCTCCAACCACACTGAAGCGTTCGGCGTCAGAGAGGTCTCCCACAGAGTGTTTGAGGTAGTGTCGAAAAAGCGAGTTTTTCGAACCGATCGCCGCCGCTTCCTGGCCCCCGGTGAAGGGTAAATGGCCGAAGCCCCCGTTGAAGAACGCCCGGCCGGCCGCGTCGCTCAAGCGCGGGTGGTAGAGGGTGTGGATCGGCGCCTCCAATTTTACAGCATGAATAACGCCAACCGGAACCGTTTCATGCGCCAGAAGGGAGGGAATGCTGTCTATGTGGCATTGCTCGAGCACTCTTCGATAGTCAGGCCAGCCAGCTCGCTCCACTAATCGAAATTGATCGATCGCAGGCCCAAGTTCATTGAACCCCAATAGGACCATATCCCCCGGCCCAATATCCCAGACTGAAACATATTCGAATACTGAGGCGTAGGTCCGTAGCACCATCTCGATCGTACGTTCATCGGCTTCATAGCGCTGAAACCACTGTGCATATACGCCGCCGGACGATAGTCGTGTCTTTGCGAGTTCAAGGAACTCACGGCTAAAGAGCATCTCTACGCCGGTGACCCAAGGGTTACTGGGTTGAGAGATGATCAAATCGAATTTTTCTTCGTTCCGCGTGAGCGCGCGGTAACCATCGCTTCGAATGACTTCCACCTTGGGACTCTTGAGTATGTTCCCGTTAGCAATGGAAAAACGCGTATCCGCCGCAATGACCGATGGAGAGATCTCCGCGATGACCACTCGTTCGATCGATTGGATCGAAGCGAGTTCCGCCGCGGTCATGCCGGTTCCAAAGCCTACGATGAATGCACTCTCGACTTGGTCTGCCATCAATGCTGGAATGACGCCGAGAAGGGCCATGGTCTTGTAATCACCGACGGTATTACCATCGACTTTCCCATTGACAACCAGGCTATTCGAGAGAGTCTGCTGTAATTCGACGTCCTTGACTGCGACGGAAGTCGTGGGGCCATCGTCGTAGAAGGAAATTGGATAAGAGGCGTATCCGTGTTTGCTCAGAAAGACGTCCAAGCCTGAGTATGTGTAAGACAGCCCTCTCGTGCCCCGGAATAGCCCCAGGGATAGGAGTTGGGGGTTCCATGCGGGTTGAAACGTGATCGCAGCCAGAATCGGCAAGACGACGAGAGCAAATTGTGGCCGAATTGAATACATCCTCAGCGTAAGCATGGTCGCCGCAACAAACACTGCAGCCACGGCGATTCTGTAGATGTGATGAAGATCGAACCAGAAGAAGAGTGCGTATCCCCCGATGAGCGCGCCAAGCAATGAGCCGATGGTGTTCCAGCTATAGAGACGCCCTGCCAGAGACCCGAGTTGGCCAAACTCCCGCCTTAGATGATGAAAGAGAAGCGGCAGGGCTGCCCCTGAGAGCAATACGGGTATGCCGATCACCATCAGGAGGGACAAGAAACCCAGCAGATAGTACGCATAGAAACCCGCGGCCGTAGTTTCGAACGCAGAACGCAGCACATATACCCAATAGGGACCTCTTTGCATCATCGGGTAGAGTGCGAAGAGCGTAATGCCGAGCAACCAATAGACGATCGGTACGGTGACATGGGGGATCGATCTTGGGATCGAGACGGCGAGCCCTCCAATCGCAATGCATAGAACGAAAGCCGCAACTACCATCGAGAATGTGAACTGAGAGGAGCCGAACGACAGACCCGCAAGACGAATCAACGTAGTTTCCATGGTCATCATCGCGAAACCCAACAACAGGGCGACGACTAGGTATGCTCCGACATTCTCCGGCTTGTTGTCGTCCTCGGATTCGGCTGGTTCGGAATCTATGGATTGAGGGCGAACTCCGATGATGACGTAGAGGCCGCCGGCAACGAGGTTCACGACACCGGTGTATAGAAGGACCCGGTTCAGCCCGAGAGTTGGCACGAGGAAAAACCCGGCTGCCAACGCGCCGGCAACCGCCCCGGCCGTGTTCATGCCATAGACCAGAGCATGTAATCGAGATGCGTCCTCGAGGCTTCGAGACAGCGATTGAGTCAGAATGGGAATCGTAGCTCCCATTAGAACTGCAGGTGGGCCGATCAATAGTGCGGCAAGCAGGACATCGCTCGCGAATCCCACGAGAGGGTGACCATGGGGAAGCAGGTACGAAATCGACATCGCCGAATCGAATAGCCATGGAAACGCCAGCGCATATACGCCGATGGACGCTTCAATGAGGCCGTATGTAAGCAATAGTCGCGGCCCCACTCCTTTTGCCTGGGCGCGATTGCTCCATCGGACGGAAGCAGCACCGAATATCCAATAGCCAAGTGACAAACCACCCAGGAAAATTCCGAGAACAGCTGCCGTCGCTTCGCTATGTGATCCCAAAAGGGTCGCCAGATACTTTTGCCAGGTGACCTGGTACACCAGGCCAGTGAAGCCTGTGAAAAGTGTCAGTAGGACAGCAGTCGCCCTTATCATCCCGTCCATGTCATGTCCCGAAAGTGATGGCCAGATCGCATGCCGACTGGTGTGATATCCAGCGTTCAGAGATGCTGTAATAGACCCATCTCAACATCAACCGAATATGTCGAAATCTTCTGCCCAAAAGATCGCTGGCTGCACGGATTCTCGAGCGATTGCGTCCCAGTTGCGTGTGAGAAACTCGTAGGTCTGCATGTTGAGGTTCTCGAAATAGGATGGTTAAGCGATCGTCATCCGGTTCTTGGCGAGGCCTCGTTGCGGGGCTCATTCAAGAATCGCGTTCGACCCGATCCGCAATCGACTTGGAGAATTCATCCCAACGAATGATCGGTCCCGAACGAGTCGAAAGCGGCTCATTCGAAATCTACTTGTCGAAACATTCTTGACATTGGTGCGGGAAAGACCGCCCACAACTTTTGTCCACACCGTATCGACTTCGGGTTCGCCTTTCCTGGTCGACCTGAGGCTGGACGGCGGAACGTGAAGTTCGCTGTGTCGATCGGACTCGAGGGGGCGCTGTGACTACTGGAGCGGGACGGGCGCGAGGGAGCACATTTCAATCAGAAGGCGAACATTCCGATGAGGCCGGCGACCGTTGACCAGAAGCCGATGCCGAGTACGCTGCCCAAGAGAATGCCACGTGCTGCAGAAAGCCCGTCGCCATCCACTGCATCAGCCATTGGATCCAGAGTTGCATCGTGAGTTGCATCGTGAGTTGCGTCGTACATCGGCACGCCGGTCACGGGTGCACGTTGCGGACTAACGACCTGAATCGGTCCGACGCCGCTGTTTGGCCGACCTTCTGTCGGAGTGTGACTGTCGCTGTCACGGCTCGAGTCGCGAAGTAGGTAGAGATGGGTGTCGCCGGTTCGAGGGGCGAAGCGCTGTCGAAGGGCCTTGTCTGTATCCATGGGAATCATTTTCGAATTCCTTTCGGGCTACCGGTGCTCCCTACCTATGGATCTTTTTTAACATTTCCCCCTGATCTTGAGTGTGTCGCGCATCACAAATTCTGAGAACCTCGCAGGAGCCTTCTCGTGGTTCG
>JAQBEG010000641.1:0-4276 GCA_032123985.1 Deltaproteobacteria bacterium | reverse complement strand
GTACCAGTTGAGCAGGTGGCCTCGGTAGTGCTCGAGCTTCTCAACGGTTCGAAGCGTTAGGCGAAGGCGCAGGACGAGCTGTTCGAGCCCGATGTATCCGAGGTCGTAGGCTGCGAGTTTCGATAGCATCAACATGCCGATGTTGGTCGGCGAGGTGCGTTGAGCGACCGTGCGCCCCGGGTCTTCCTGGTAGTTGTCGGGCGGCAGCCAATGGCCATCGGGGCCGACGAAGGTTTCGAAGAAGAGCCAGGTGCGGCGCGCGATCCCTCGAAGAAAGTCCACGTCCTGGGTCTCCAGTTGTTCGCTCCTCGGGGTCAGGGGTTGGCTGAGGCGGCGGGCAATCTCGGGCGACACGGTCCACAGGATCAGAAGAGGCGCAGCAAAGGGCAACGCGCCCGGACGCCAATGCAGCAAAGCTGCTCCGGTGGCAAGCGCGGCCGTCGGCGCCATGGCCATCTCTTTCCAGCACAACGTCATCGCGTTCCGACCGGCCACGGCCGCCGCTGCGTGCGCGGCCGTAGTCCACTGCAGGAGGTGGCGTTTCGTGAAGAGGACGCGGTAGAGCGTGCGAACGATGGCATCGGTCGTCACGGCCGCCTGATGCGGAAGGAAGGTCAAAAGCATCAGCCAGCGTGCGACTTGCTCCACGAGACTGCGCGCAAACTCCGGAGAGGGTCGTCGCCGCTCGCGGGCCAGACCGGTCGCGAAGTCGATGAAGAGGTGTCCGGTCGGGGCGAGGACCGCGAACAGGGTCCAGGCGAAGGGGCTGCCCGGCAGCCACGTCCAACCGGAGATGAGCAAAACGAGGAGAGCCGTCGGAAGCAGGCTTCGCCGCAGGTTGTCGATGATTTTCCAGCGATCGATCCACGCGAATCGATTCGGGAGATAGTCGTGGTGCGTGCCGGGGACGCGTCGCCTGAGCCACGGCACTAACTGCCAGTCGCCGCGCACCCAGCGGTGGAGTCGTCGGGTGAATGCGAGATAGCTCGCCGGGTAGTCCTCGTAGAGGACGATGTCGGTCGCCAGAGCGGCGCGCCCGTGGATGCCCTCGAAGAGGTCGTGGCTTGCGAGTGCGTTTTCGGGGGCGCGCCCGGCCAGGCTCTTTGAGAAGGCCTCCACGTCGTAGATCGCCTTTCCGACGTAGATCCCGGTGTCGAAGAGATCCTGGTAGACGTCGGAAACGGCTCGGCTATAGATGTCGATTGCCGTATCGCCGCAATTCAGGCGAGTGAAAAGAGACTGGTTTCCGCTCTCGGGCGAGGTTTCGACGCGCGGCTGCACGACGGTGTACCCGGATCGAACCCGGCCCGATTTGGGGTCGAACTCGGCGTGGTTGAGCGGATGGGCCAGCGTTCCGATCAGACGCGCTGCAGTCGTCTGCGGAAGCGACGTGTCGGCGTCGAGCGTGATCACGAATCGAATGCCGTCGAGCCCGGCGGGGTCGCCTTCGCGGAGATCAAAGGCGGTGCTGGTGTCTCCGCCCAAAAGACGATTGAACTGGTCGAGCTTGCCGCGTTTTCGCTCCCAGCCCATCCACAGGCCCTCGACGGCATTGAAGCGGCGTTCTCGGTGGAGCAGGTGGAAGGGGCCGGCGGTGCTGGACGCATGTCGTCGGTTCAGCTCGGCAATTCCGTTCGAGACCCGGTCGCGAAGCGCAGCGTCTTCGGGCCGGTGTTGTTCGTCGGCTTCGGGAAAGCCGGTGAGCAGGACGAAGCGCAGATTCGGGTCTGGGTTTGAAAGTTGGTGGAGTTCGATCTGATGCAAGAGATGATCGACATCTTTGGCGTTTCCGATCAGGCTCGGAATCACGACGGCGGTCGCGCAGTCGGGCGGGACTCCGTGCTCGAAGGCGAGCTTGGGAAGCCTGGTAGGCGGCAGGATCCGCGAAAGCGCCCAGTGCAGGACGGTGACCGCGAGCATCGAGCCGGGCAGTAGCAATACGGTCAGGCCAAGGCCCCACCTTAGAGGTCCCGCTCCGGCGTGCGCAATATACGAGCCGGGCACGAGAATGAACAGGGCGGTCAGGCAAAGGAGTCCCCCAAGATAGATCCCCGTCGCGTGCCTGCGAAGGGCGCGTCGGCCTTGCTCCCTCCACTCGGCTCGGTACTTGAGCGAACGTTCGATTCGCTCGCGCCCTTCTGCGACGAGCCAGAAGCCGACGTGCATGGACCGGCTTCCAGGCGAGCCACTTCGCGCGAGGGCCAGTGCGCGCCGAGCTACATCACGCTCGTCGCGACGCGACCGCCTGGCCAGATCTTCGACAGCTCGGCGATAGGCGTCCCGCGTCTGAATGTCCATCTTGGAATACGCACGGGCGGGATCGGCTCGAAGCACGGCATCGATTGCGCTGGTGGCCTCCACGACCTCGGCCCAGGAAATTGCGTCGATAGTTGTTAGGCATCGAATACACCGTGCCACGCACTCCGTATCATCGAGAAGCAGAGGCAGTTTCCTACTCGTGATTGATGCGAAGGGAGCCACGAGTTTGGTAGCGATGCGCTCGAGCGACGAGACGAGCCTCTCGATGCAGACCAAACGCAGGATCGTCGGGAGCGCCCAAAGTTCGGAAAGATCCAGCGTTTCGACTTGCTGATAGGCGGAGATGAAACGAGTAATGGACTCCGTCGTGAGCTGGAGATTCGTGGCACGGACGATTCCCTGACCAATGTCATAGATGCGAGGAGCGTGAACTCCTTTTCCGATCGCAAGCGCCCGGAGCTGTTTGTAGAAGCCCGGCGGAAGATCCTCGCGAATCTGCCGTAGCGCCCGATCGACAACGTATGCGTTGTCCCGCAGCCATTCGGCGGCCTTGTCAGCGGCAGGTTCGTCTCGCAGGACGGCGTGCGCATCGAAAAGCCATTGAGGCATGGCTGAGAGCCCGGCCAGTGAAGGGATCCCGTCGGGCTTCTGATCGGAGAGGACGTGCAGGCGCGCGAGTCCGCTGGCCGCGGACTCGATGCCAGCGGATGCCTTCCAATTCGCGTTCGCTGTGGTCATGGGGTCGCGAGGTTTGGAAGACGAATGCTGCCGCGGCTACGGCTTTGCGGGTCCGTTGAATCCACATGCTGGGTCGATTCGCGAATGGCGAGGAGCGGCACGATGGCGTGCTCGAGCAGGAAGCTTGCGACGCTGCCGAAGGGAAGCTCCGCGCGTCCGCCACGGCCGTGGCCGGACAAGACGATCAGATCGATGTGATCCTCCGTGATGCGACGAACGATCTCATCCCGCACATCGCCGTCGACGATGACTAACGTACGCGCTTGCACCGAGTCGTCCGCGAGATGTCTTCTGACATTCTCCAGATAGACATCGGCGGCGCGGGTGTTGCGGTCGACGAGGCGCTGCTCGAGATCGCGTTCGTCTTTCTCGGGCGGGCAGGGGCAGGATCGGTCCGGCATCGGGACGACATGCAGGAGAACGAGTTCGGCGCCGTGTGCGCGAGCCAGGCTCGACGCGGCGGGTAGGGCGCCCTCGGCCCGCGACGATCCATCGAGAGGGACCAGGATTTGGTGATAGGTGATCTCGTGTTTGGGCGGCTCCTGAACCGACCAGGCGGGCACCAGGAAGATCGAGCCGGAGATCCCTTCGAGCAGCTTTCGCGCCGTGCTGGCAAGATTCCACTCCGTCCATCCGCTCGCACCGTGGCTGGTGAGCACGGTCAGATCGACGCCGTGGCGGTCGACCCAGCCACGGATTTCCTCGGCGGGGCGACCTTCGAGGACTTCGGTGCCGACGGAAAGCTCGCTCGTCGTATGCTCGGATTTGACGCCCGCAAGATGTCTTCGGGCCTCAGAACGCTGGACTTCCCAGCCGAGCGGATCGGTCTGGGTCGTTCCGGGTCGATCATTCGGCGGCTCGACCGCGTGGAGCACGGTCAGCTTGGCCCCAAAGGCTTTCGCCAGCGCGACCGCGTGAGGCATGACTCGATCTCCGAAGGGCGAGCGGTCGACGCAGACGCCGATGTGATGGATGGGGTGACACCACTCTGCGTCGGCTCCGGGCTCGGGTCCGTGTTTGGGGGAATCCATCGATCTCCTCCTCATTGGTTTGGCCAGACGGGCCACCGGATATACACGCCCCCGTCGGCCTATCCAGCAGAATTTGTACCAGTTCTAGATCATGTGGGCGAGCGGTTGGCAGCTGTCTCGTGTCCAACTTGGGAATGATTGTGGCATGGGGCCTCATTGTCCTCACGCTGCCGTCGCACCGCGATGTCTGCAGACCAGGAGCACTCTCGTCTGCGACCTGAGTCGCGATTTCGCAGGTTCGTTTGTTC
>JAQBEG010000640.1:0-2913 GCA_032123985.1 Deltaproteobacteria bacterium | reverse complement strand
GCGGATCGCGCCACCCGAGACAAGATTACGAGACGGGCGATCGGGATCGACGACGATCGTGACGAACCAGCGATATTCGCGATCCGTCTCTAACTCGACGCCATGTTTCCCGAGCGAGATCGAATGCAGACCCGCGGCATGGGGCCCGACCAGGTCAACGCGCAAGAGCGGCTCGATCGCTTCATTGGCGACGGCGGTGACCTGAATGGGGAGTTCTGTCCGCATATCGAGACTCCACCATAAAGTCGGTGCAGAGGAGAGAGTCAGCCCGACATGGTCGGGCGCATGGGCTTGAACCGATGCGATTCCGCCGCCGCGCACTGGACCGAACTGTTGCGTCCAACCGCTCCCATCGACTGCGGATGGTGCGTCGTAGATAGGGAGAGGAAGGTCGGTCAACGCCGCCAATAGGATTTCCTCTTGGACTTCGGTCTCCTCCAGCTCGAGCGCCCTGCTTTCCTGCGGATCAACTCGCGAAGTCTGCGGCTTGCGTGTCGAGTCCGCCTCATTCATTTCCGCGTGGGCCAGTTGCGGTGGCGCGCTGCGGCGGGGAACTTCAACTGGTGGCTCGACGGCTAACTCATGGTTGGGTTCGTCATCGATTTCACCCTGCATTTTCGCTGCCCCGGTCGTTTCACCACTTGGGGCTGGCTCAATCGGCGAGCGCGGTGTCGATCGCTGCGCCACCTGAATTTTTTCGATTGACTGCTCTCGGTTGCCGCCGAAGCCATCGACTATCCAGATCCCGAGCACGAGGATCATCGCGAACGCCAAGCCTCCGATCACCGCCGGATTCAATGGCACACGCTCGGCGATCGAATCGAAGAAGCGTCGAATCGGACCGAGGATGGAAACGCTCGTGTGTTCGCGGACAGCGTTCGCTTCGAGGGACGAGCGCCTCGCCGCCTCGACTGCAGCCGCCAGGAGTGCAGGATCGAATCGACCGAGCAGCTTCATCTCCGTCTGACACTGGGCGCAGCTATAGACGTGGCTTCTAGTCGCGAGTTCCTCCGCTGCTTGGGAAAGCGGCGCATCGATGAGCCGCTCGAGCTGTTCCACGCTGGGATGAGTCGCCAATGCGAACCCTTCTGGTGTCTGAAACGATCGCACCGCCAGGTCGAAGGCGCTCCAGTGGGCTACGACGGCGGAACAGTCGGCACAATCCGGAAAATGCGAGCGAAATTCGGCTTGAGTCTCATCCCCCGATTCGATCAGGAAGGCTTCGACGTCTATCTCGCTGGCCCGATGGCAACTCATTCAAAGACATCCTCTCGATCCTTACCGGCTTCGTTCGCTCCACGACGTAGGTCCATAAACGACTAGCTCACGGTGAGCGGGTCGGACTTCGCCGGTACTAGGTCAATCGCAGAAGACGGGCCGAATGGATCATGAATGGGTTCGAATCTCGATTATGCTGAATATCCCCAAAGGGGCTAAGCGTGGACGGGTTTCAAGGTTCAAATCGAATAGCCCGGAGTCAACCGGCTGGATCCGAGCCGAGGCGTTCTCGAAGCGTGGCCAGCCCGCTCCTGAGCGAGCGCTTCAACGAGCCGAGTGGAATGCCAGTCGCGTTGGCCGCCTCTTCATAGGTCCGGCCTCGTGCGTGGACTTCGATCACCGCCAGTCGTTCGGGCTCGGGCAGGGTCTCAATGGCCCTCCGGAGTGTCAGCCGCATCTCGATCGCGATCTCCTCGACCGAAGTCAGCGGGGGCCAGGCGGACTCCGCTTGGCGCTCGATCTCGCCGGGGTCTGCGCGTAGCCGTTGACGTTTGGATGCTCGAATCCGGTCGATGAATTTGAATCGTGTGGCTTGGCGAGCGTAGGCTCTGAGGGCGCCAGGAGCGTCGAGTTTTCCCTTCGCATGGGCCTGGACGACGGAGAGAATTACCTCTTGGACGATGTCGTCCCAGTCTGCGCTGAAATCGTAGGCGCGCCAATGAGCCAGGTGGCCCGTCACCAGCCTGACGAGCTGTCCGTAGGCACGTCGATCGCCGGCGGCCACGAGGTCGACCACCGCGCACCAATTTTCCTCTGTAGCGCTCTTAGGCGATTGATCAGAAGTCCTCGTCACGGCCCGAAGGCTAACAGAGCCCGGAATAAACCGTCGGCCGACACGAACTCGAAAAGCGCGATCTGGGTCCGGGAGGGCTCGGCGAGTGAGTTCCGCTCTCCGAGGAACTTGGGGATGCGCGACGGTGAATTCGTCGAGATCAAGGACATTCCTGTAATGACCAAGCCTCTCGTGTTAGGCAGATGGAGAGAGTCGATGGTAGGCAAGCGTCATCAATATCAGGCTGAAGGGCAATGTCAGCAGCGTTCCGAACAGGAACGCAGCGCCGATGCTACTCAGCACGAGCACGATCACGAGGAATACGACTGAGATCGCGAAATTCTCCTGGATGACGGAGAGACTTCTAGCCATCGCTCCGATCGCAGGTTCGTCGTCGATTGCGATGGCTTGAAACGTGAAGGCCATCGCGGCACCGAAGAGCAGTCCCGGCAAGACGAGTAGAAGGACGCCGATCAAGACACCGAGGCCAATCAGCACCGAGGCGATGAGGCTTGCGCCGATTCGCGAGAAGCCGTCGAAGACATCGGTCGCGATGGCTTCATCACCCCGGCGACGTTTTTCGACGAGTTTTATGAACCCCACCGTCAGCGGGCCTGTCAGCAGCCCGAAGCTGACGATCGAGACGACGACTAGCAGCAGGCCCGCGACGACGTAGAGGACGAAATCGTCTTTGAAGAGGGTCCACGCCTCAGCGAGTGTGTCTTGAACGAGGTCTTCGTCTTGAATCGATCCGGACATGGTCGCCTCCCGCGCGACCCTATGATAAACGAGATCAGAGAGATCGAAACACCATATCGAAACACGATATAAGGTTCTCTGCGCCGACTCGCGGTGGGGGTTGG
>JAQBEG010000639.1:0-5334 GCA_032123985.1 Deltaproteobacteria bacterium | reverse complement strand
GGCAAGTCGTCCGACGAGTAGACCGCCCCAGAACGCACTGATCGTCCTGGCGGCGCGCACACTGTCGAGTCCGAGCTCCGTCGTCGCATGATCGACGACGAAGATCGTCAGCGCCGCCTCGACGCCGACATATGCGAATGTCGCGACGCAGATCGCAGCCAGTGCAATTTCGTTGTTGGCGCGAGGTTCGAACGAGTTTTCGGGCGAAGTCGGCTGCGCATCGATGTGTCTTGGGGTGCGCTTCATCGAAATGAAGGAGGCGACGAGAATCAACGGAATATGTAGAAGCCCCGAATACCAGAAGGTTTCCTGCCACGACAACGAAGAAGTTTCGCGCACGAAGCCGATCAGCAACGGAACGACGCAGGCCGCGAATGAAGCACCCGAATGAATGAATAGAAGTCGTCGGCCGGCTGCAACGCCAAACTCTTCGACGATCACCGTGTTGAGCACGGTTTCGTAGAATCCTGCACCCAGGCCGATCGCAATCATATGAATGAGAAGTCGATCGTACGTCGTTTGCGGTCCCAAAGTCATCGTCGCAACGACCACTGTTAGACACGATGCAATGTAGAGGGGGCGGCGCGGCAAACGGTCTGTCATCGGGCCGGCGGAAACGATGCCGACGCCGAGTCCGAGCGAAAGCATCGAGCCGAGCAGGCCGAAGTCGGCGTAATCTAGATGGAGCGTTTGAATGATCTCGGTCGCGCTCGCCCCAAAGAGCACGAGCAGCGTCCCGAATGCGAGGAAGGACGCGGTGGCGAATCCGGTCAAGATGGTCAGCCGTCTACATCAGGTTCAATTCGAGCCGCGCCGCATCCGACATCATGTCGACACTCCACGGCGGATCCCATACCAGATCGAGCGTGACGTCCGTTACACCGAGTACGTTTCGAACCTTGTCCTCGACCTCCGGCGGCAGAGTCTCGGCGACGGGGCACATCGGCGTCGTCAGCGTCATCGTGACATGGACTTCGCCATCGTCCGCAACCTCGACGCCGTAGATCAGCCCGAGTTCATAGATGTCGACTGGTATTTCGGGATCGAAGACGGTCTTGAGAACCGCGATGATCCGACCACGGATCTGCATCGCCGGGCTCAATCCGCCCCGATCCGAAGACTCCGCGTCTTCGGGGACCTGGTTCTGAGTCTGTTCATTGTCCATCGCTCGTTCGCCTTGCATGTGCTTCGATTTCCGTTTCTGTTGGCTTCGGAATCATTCCGGCGCTTTCCAAACCCGCTACTCCGTTTTGGCGATCACACCGTCATCGTCTAGTGCCGCGCGGAGAGCATGCCATGCCAGCGTCGCGCATTTGACTCGCATCGGGTATTCGCGCACGCCCGCGAAGACCGCGAGCTTTCCAAGTCCATCGGTCTCGGGCGGAGCGCTCGGCGAAGACGTGACCAATTGATGGAACCGGTCGAAATCTCCGTAAACCTCTTCGAGATTCTTTCCCTTCAAAAACTCGGTCATCAACGAGGCCGAAGCCTTGGAAATCGCGCAGCCCGTGCCTTGGAACGTGATCTCTTCGACGAGTCCGTCGTCGCCGACCCGCGCGTAGAGCGTGAATTCGTCTCCGCAGAGCGGGTTGTGACCGTCCGCTTCGCGGTTCGCGTCAGCCAGCACGCGAAAATTGCGCGGCTTTTTGTTGTGACCCAGGATCGTCTCCTGATAGAGCTCGCGAAGATCGTCCATTAGCGAAAGATCTCGCAAGTTCTTCGAAGTCCTGAAACCAATCGATCGACGTCTTCACGTGTGTTGTACAACGAGAGTGATACGCGGGCTGTTGCCGGCACGCCCATTCGGTTCATCAACGGCTGCGCGCAGTGATGTCCGGCGCGGATGGCGATGCCCTCACTGTCGAGAATGGTTCCGATGTCGTGGGGATGCGCGTCTTCGAGCACGAAAGAAATGACGGCCGCCTTCTCCTTGGCAGTCCCGATGATACGCAGGCCCTCGATCTCGAGGAGACGTTCGGTCGCATAAACGAGCAATGAATGTTCGTGCGTCTCGATTCGATTCATTCCTATGGTTTCGAGGTATTCGATCGCGGCGCCGAATCCGATGACCGATGCGATGTCGGGTGTCCCGGCTTCGAATTTTTGCGGAACAGGCGCGAAGGTCGTGCCTTCGAATGAGACGCTCTCGATCATGTCCCCACCACCGAGAAAAGGTGGCATGGCTTCGAGTAATGGTAATCGCCCGTACAACACCCCCGCACCGGTCGGCCCGAACACCTTGTGACCCGAGAAGACGTAGAAGTCACAGCCGAGCGCGGCGACGTCGACCGGTCGATGAGGAACGGCTTGTGCGCCATCGACGAGGGTTGTGATTCCGCGCATCCGCGCGATGGCGGTGAGTTCGGTCACCGGATTGATCGTCCCCAGGGCGTTCGAAACTTCGGCGAACGCGAGAAGCTTCGTGCGTTCGCTGAGCAGGCTCACGAGATGGTCAACGTCGAGTACGCCGTCGTCGTCGATCGCGGCAACCCGGAGAGATGCGCCCCGCCGTTTCGCCAGCATCTGCCAGGGAACGATATTGGCATGATGTTCCATCGCCGTAATGACGATCTCGTCACCGCTGCCGATTTCCTGTTCGCCAAACGTTCGCGCAACGAGATTGATCGCCTCGGTTGCGTTTCGAACGAAGATCACCTCGCGAGGATCCGGAGCGCCGATGAACCGAGCGATCTGTGTTCGGACGGCTTCGTAGTGGACGGTGGCCTCAGCAGAGAGTTGATAGACGCCGCGATGGATATTCGCATAGTGTGCGCCGTAGAATTCCGACATTGCGTCGATCACCGCTCGCGGTTTCTGCGCACTCGCGGCACTGTCGAGATACGTGAGAGGTTTTCCGTGCATCGTTGTCTCGAAGATCGGAAAATCTCTTCGAATTGCCTCGACATCGAAACTCATCTTTTCGGATACTCTTCGGGAGAATCCGATGTTTCGAAGACTGTGCGTTCGAGATTGGAGAGCGCAGCGTCTACACGAACACTGGCGGTCCGGCGGAGATCCTCATCGACGATCTCGTCGACGATGCCGTGCGCAAAGGCGCTGGTCAGTAGGAGCCTCGCTTCGGCTGCACCAATCCCTCGAGCTCGAAGGAAGAAAAGTGCGTCGGGATCCAGCTGGCCGATCGTCGCACCGTGACTGGCGCGAATATCGTCAGCATAGATTTCGAGTTGCGGCTTGGTGTCGATGCTCGCGTGGTCGGAGAGCAGCAGGTTTGGGTTCGACTGCCGTGCGTCGGTTTTCTGTGCGCCGGGACGGACAATGACACGCCCGCGGAAGACGCCCTTGGAATGGTCGCCGAGCACACCTCGATATTCCTCGTCACTCGTGCACCGCTCGGCTGCGTGGTCGACTGTCGTAAAATGGTCGATATGGCCCTTATCCCGCCCCACAAACAGACCGCACAGCTTGGCTTCGCCGCCGGCCTCAGCGAGGTTGATCGCGAGTTCGCTTCGGACGAGTCCATTGCCAAGGGTGAAGACATGAGATCGGAACTTTGCGTCTCGCTCGAGGCGCGCATGGATGCTGGTGAAATGGATTCGTTCCGCGCCTTCGGCTTGAATCTGGACGGTTTCGAGTCTGGCGCCTGCGGCCAGGTAAATTTCCGCGACGAAGGCGGTGAATCCCGGCGCGGATCCGATCGAAACGTGTTCTTGAAGGAGTGTCGCAGCACTCCCTTCGCCAGCGATGACGAGCAACCTAGGGAAGGCTGCGCTGGCCGCGTCCGTGGCTTTGTCCGTGGCTTTGTCCGTGGCTTTAGTGGAGTCGTTGGAAGTGCCGGTCGAGACGAAGCGCATTCGTAGAGGCTGGGTCGTGCGAGCATTGGCGTCGATCACGAGGACGGCACCGTCTTCGAAAAATGCAGTCTGCAACGCGACAAGTGATTCATGCTTCAGGTCGGGCAACCGCGCGAGTCGCCCCTTCAATATTTCCGGTTCACTGTCGAGGATGTGAGCCAACGACAACGCGCGAATGCCAGCGGGCAGTTCGGAAATGCTCGAAGCCTCTGCATCGAAGAGTCCGTCGACGAAAACGAGCTCGGGTCCTTCGGAGCCTAGCTGGACCGAAGCCTCGCAAGGGCCTACGCGGGCGAAGTGCATGGCTTCGAGTGGGGCAAAATTGGTGCCCTTCCAAGCCTCGAGGCGTCGAGTCGGTAGACCCTGTTCTTTGAAGGTCGAAAGGGCTTCCGAACGCAAATCGCCAACCCATCCGGACCGATCGGTCGGGTGTAGACGGAGGAGGGATTCGAGTGCGCCGCTCATGCCGGCGCTCCTTCCCCGTCATCGAGCCAGCCGTAGCCCTTGGCCTCGAGTTCAAGAGCCAGTTTTTTGTCACCCGAACGGATGATTCGTCCATGCGAAAGGACGTGGACGTGATCGGGCACGACGTAGTCGAGCAGTCGTTGGTAGTGCGTGATGATCAGCATCGCGCGATCGGGTGAGCGCATCTGATTGACGCCATCGGCGACGGTTCGCAATGCGTCGATGTCGAGGCCCGAATCGGTTTCATCGAGAATGCAGAAGCTTGGCTCGAGAAGCAGCATTTGAAGAATTTCGTTCCGCTTCTTCTCGCCGCCAGAGAATCCTTCATTGATCGCACGAGACATCATATCGTCGGGCATATCGACGAGTTTCATCTTCTCTCGCATGATCGAAAGGAAATCCATCGCATCGAGTTCTTCCTGGCCTCGATGCGCACGAACTGCGTTCACCGCGGTGCGCAAGAAATAGTTGTTCGCGACGCCAGGAATCTCCACCGGATATTGGAATGCGAGGAAGATGCCTTCTCTCGCACGGATTTCGGGATCCATCTCGGCGAGGTTTTCCCCTCGGAAGAGAATCTCACCTTCCGTAATTTCATATCCCGGTTTTCCGACGAGGATATTCGAGAGGGTGCTTTTTCCCGATCCGTTCGGACCCATGACCGCATGAATTTCGCCGGCCCGAATTTCGAGGTCAATCCCTTTTAGGATCGCGGTTTCTCCCGCTGTGGCGTGGAGATTTCGTATGCTGATGAGCGATTCTTCGGTCATTTCTGGATTCCTATCGTTCAATCGATTGCTCAACCGACCGCGCCTTCGAGGCTGACCGAGAGAAGGTTTTGTGCTTCGACGGCGAATTCCATTGGCAGTTGACGCAAGACTTGCTTGCAAAAGCCGTTCACGATCATCGAGATCGCATCCTCTTCGCTCATGCCGCGTTGACGGCAGAAAAAGAGTTGGTCGTCGCTGATTTTCGAAGTCGTGGCTTCGTGCTCGACAGTCGCGGTCGAGTTGCTGGCCTCTAGATAAGGAAAGGTGTGCGCGCCGCATTGATCGCC
>JAQBEG010000638.1:0-5208 GCA_032123985.1 Deltaproteobacteria bacterium | reverse complement strand
GACGGCACGACGGCAATTGGAATGTTCGTTGAGAACTCTCGAAAGCGTTTACAGAATTCCAGGACCTTATGCGGCGTCTTCTTTTTACTATGAATCATGATTCCATCGGCAGCGGCCTTGACGGAGGCCTGCGCTCGTTCCATGGCGTCCGCCTTTCCCCGGAGTAAGCATCATCATAGGTGTATGGCGTCTGCGAGCCGTTCGGAAAAGTTCAGTCGCTGCTCGAACCGAACGACGAGCTCAACGTTTCGACTCGAGACCGTCCGGCCAGAACGGCAGCAGACCCTCGATCGAAGAATCTGAGGCGAACGGAGAAGTTTGCCTTGTACTCCGACGCTATGGAAGGAAAAACAAAGCCCCTATTCGCACGTCCGATAAGTACTGATATGACAACCATGGTCCGATCGAGGCACAACTGTCCCGTTCCGGGAACGGCCGCGGAGGTACTCGCCAAGATCAACGCCAGATTCTCTCTGATTGGCCAGAACACGGCCGCAATCGCGATCGCGCCCACGTAGGCGATGGCGCCGTCGAATCTCTGGACCTGTAGATCGAGACTGAGATAGAACGAGGACGGTATAGATCGGGATCCGCGACAGGCCGAGAGTTTCACCCATCACTGGCCCGGGGATCAGCGCCGCGCTCGATTCAGTAGGCATTCGGGTTGGCGGCACTTTCGTCGACGGCAGCATCGTCGATCGACAATCCAAGAAATTTCTTCACCTGAGTCCAATAGAGTTTCGCGGTAATCGCAATTCCCGCGATCCCACCGAGTATGATCTGGAGGATCATCAAGCTCGTGCCGGGATCGAAGTAGGCGTGTGCGGGGCAGCAGGCTCCCCGCTTGTCTGCTGACCGAAGCTTTCATAGACGACTTGGCGCGTGGCACCAAAGTCTCGCCCGCGTCTGCGTTTGATCCAGACATGCGTCATAATCAAAAAGAGTCTGGCGGCGCACTACTTCCGCTCGGACTTGCGATCAAACAACGCGGGCGGGGATGAAAGACCGAGTGCGAAGGAAGACAATGTTCGACACGATCAAAGAACACTGGCGTGAGGCGATGGCCGTCGGCCCGCTCAAGAAGGAATGGGCCGAAGTGTGTCCCGACGATGCATTGCGAGCCAAGCTATGGGGCGATTTCCTCGCAATCAGAAATGGGGTAGAATGCCCCCATAACGAAAGTCACACACTTTCGTTCGTGAATGAGATGTTCCGGATGGCTGCCCTTCACGAGAATAGCGAGGGCGTCTTCGTCGAAGCGGGCTGTTTCAAGGGTGGCAGCACCGCCAAGTTCAGCCTCGTCGCGAATCATCTGAATCGACGGCTCGTCGTCTGTGATTCTTTTCAGGGCCTGCCGGACAACGAAGAGAAGCACGATCGCAGTCTCTTCGGCTACTCGATTCGGGATTGGTTCGGGAAGGGCGCGTTTTGTGGAGCACGAGAGGAAGTCGAACACAACGTTTCGCGTTTTGGCGTCGCGGACGTCTGTGAGTACAGGGAGGGATGGTTCGACGACACCCTGCCCAGTTTCGACCAGCCCGTTCTCGCTGCCTACATCGATGTCGATCTGGCGTCATCCACGAAGACCTGCCTCAAGTACCTCTACCCGCTACTGGTGCCGGGCGGCGTACTCATTTCGCAGGATGGCGACTTTCCGCTCGTCGTCGAAGTCTTCAAGGACAAGCACTTCTGGGAGGAAGAGATCGGCGTTCCCGTTCCGAACGTCGAAGGCATGGGAACTCAGAAGATCCTGCGAGTCGTCAAGGAGTCGACCACCCTGGGCGCATAGGCCATCACTCTTCGACATCGGGCTGGAAACGTGGACATTTTCGAACGAGATCAGTTGTTAGGCCAATGGGATCCTCGCGTAATCGGATTCGATTCGTGGGCCTGATGGCAAGACCGGGGAAGAAGACGGTCTATGTCGGCATGAGCGCCGATCTGGTTCATCCGGGGCATCTCAACATAATTCAAACGGCCGCCGAACTCGGGGAGGTCACGATCGGTTTACTGACCGACAAAGCCATCGCGAGTTACAAGCGCCTGCCATTCATGTCCTTCGAACATCGAAAGCAGGTGATCGCAGCGATCAAGGGCGTCGACCGTGTTGTGGTTCAGGAGACACTCGATTACGTCCCCAACCTCCGCAAGTACAAGCCGGATTTCGTGGTGCACGGAACCGACTGGCAGACGGGAATTCAGCGAGAAGTGCGGCAGGCTGTGCTCGATACGCTCGCGGAGTGGGGCGGAAAGCTCGTCGAGCCCGACTACACTCCCGGCGTATCGTCGACTGCGTTAGTCGTGGCGCGGCGCGACCTCGGCACGACGCCTGGAATTCGGATCAAGCAGCTGCGACGTCTGATCAGCACGAAACCGTTGGTTCGGGTGCTCGAGGCCCATAGCGGCCTCACGGGGCTCATTGTCGAGACAACGAAAGTTCTGGTCGACGATCAGTCCCGTGAATTCGATGCGATATGGCTCAACGGCTTGACGGATTCGACGAATCGCGGAAAGCCAGACATCGAATTCGTCGATCTCACGTCTCGCGTAGGCACGATCAGCGAGATTCTGGAAACGACAACGAAACCCTTGATCTATGACGGCGGCGGCGGCGGCTATCCTGAGCATTTCGCGTTTACGGTTCGAACGCTGGAACGTCTCGGCGTTTCTGCAGTCATCATCGAAGACAGAATCGGCCTCAAGAAGAGTTCGCTTCTCGATACCGCCGTCGATCAAATCCAGGACACGATCGAAGGTTTCTGCAACAAGATCAGTATTGGCAAGAACGCGCGTGTCGCCGAGGATCTGATGATCATCGCACGCATCGAGAGTTTGATTCTGAAGCAAGGGGTGGCAGATGCGCTCATGCGTGCGAGGGCCTACATCGAGGCCGGGGCAGACGGCGTGATGATCCATAGCAGGGAGCAAACTCCAGACGAAGTATTGGAGTTCTGTCGCGAGTACAGCAGACTCGAATGCCGGGTCCCGCTCGTCGTGGTTCCGACCACGTACTGCAGCATTACTGAACGCGAGTTGATAGAAGCAGGAGTGAGCATGGTCATCTACGCAAATCATCTATTGCGATCGGCTTATCCCGCTATGACTAATACGGCGAAGTCGATTCTGAAGCACGGTCGTTCGTTCGAGGTGTCGGAAGACTGCCTTCCTATTGAGGATTTTCTCAACCTTATCCCGCGCGACTGAGATGATCAGCATTTAGAGGCCGGAGGGAACCCCTCGCACTAAATGGAATCTGGGATCAGGGTGATGATCTCCTTGATTCCCATGCAGTTCTCGCTTGCCTCCAGGCATCGTTCGTTCTGAAGAATGCTTTCGGCGACATTTTTCATGGCTGGGAACGCAGCCCTGAGTAGCTGATTCGCGTAGATGACTACATTGACCCCAGCTTGCACGAGTTCTTTTTCGTAGACTGACGAATAGGTGGACGGCACGACCGCAATTGGAATGTTCGTTGAGAACTCTCGAAAGCGTTTACAGAATTCCAGGACCTCATGCGGCGTCTTCTCTCTACTATGAATCATGATTCCATCGGCACCGGCCTTGACGTAGGCCTGCGCTCGTTCCATGGCGTCCGCCTGTCCCTGGCCAAGGATGAGGCTCTCTATTCGGGCAAAAATCATGAAATGAGGAGTGACCTGAGCTCGTTTCCCTGAAGCGATCTTGTGGCAGAACTCTTCGATGGTGTCTTGTTGCTGCCCGGCGTCTTGTCCAAAAAGGGAGTTTCTCTTCGGACCCACTTTGTCCTCGATGATGACAGCGGAGACACCGAGCCGTTCCAACGTTCGAACATTGAAACAGAAGTGCTCCGTTAGACCACCGTTGTCCCCGTCCACAATCATGGGTTTGTGAGTGACTTCAAGGATCTGATCGATGGTCGACGTGCGCGAGGTGACGTCCACCGCCGAAGTGTCGGGTTTTCCCTTTGAGGTCGAATCGGTCAGGCTGGATTCCCACATGCCGTCGAATTCTCTTCTTTCTCCGTTCACGTTGACGGAGACATTTTCGGCGATGAGCCCGCAGAGCCCGTTGTGTACTTCGATGATTCGAACGATGTCCTTCGCCTTGATGAGCCTCCTTAGCGAGGAGAGGCGCCACTCCGGTGTCGATCCGGTGTGGCGGGCGACATTCTGCTCGTTGATCCCGGACAATTCCCTCGTGTAAGGGACTTCAATCAATTTCCCCCCCCACTCTTCGAGAACCTTGATGACGGTTTCGCGAATGTCGGACTGCATTCCGTGAACCCAGTCGTCTCCGTGCACGACGAAGTCGGGCTTCAGCTTCCGAAGGAGCTCGGTGGGGTCGACCTCTTCCTGGATCACGACGCGGTGTACGTTCTTGAGGTTGGAAACGATCTCGGATCGTTGCTCGACGCTCAGCAAGGGAAGGCGCTTGTAGGTCACGATGGCTCGTTCGGAGAGAACGCCGACCGTGACGTCGCCGAGTTCGCTGGCTCTCTGAATGACGCCTAAATGGGCGCTGTGGATGAAGTCAGCGCTCATCGCTACATATGCGTTCGGCATTAGGTGGTTCCCCCAGCGTTCAAGCTTTTTCGATCATCGCGATCAGATGATCTGCCCCGACCACGGAGCTATTTCCGAGATTGTAAATGTACTCATTCCGACATTCTATCAACTTCTGATGGGTCGCATCCTTGTCAACGAGAAGCTTTCGGATCTTCTCGTTCACTTCGACCAATCGACTCGGATCAAGGATATCGCCCAGAGTCGTGCGGAGTTTTTCTTCGATCGGTTGCATGGAGTCGGTCTGAGCCTTCATGAAGTCAGCAAAGTCGCCGTTATTGATCTTGGGTCTGGTGTCGACAAACAAGACCGGTCTTTCGAATCCGAATGCAAACTCGAAGGCAGATCCCGACCAATCTGAAATCATGAGGTCTGCAGATTTGAGTGAATCGACATTTCGAATGTCGAGGTCGAAGTGAACAGCAGGATTGGAGCCGAATTTCTTCTGTAGAGCCGAAAGTATCTCCGAATCGTTTCGATGGGACATCGGGTGCGGGCGAAACGTGATACGGCAGCGACTCTTTAATAGCTCTTCGATCAAAGGCGTGATGATCGTTCGAGTGATCGAGAACTGTCCCCAGGACGGCGCGATCAGGATGTTTAGCTCGCCGGTACTGTCGGTACGCCCTTCGAGATGAGAATTCTCCTCCATGATCTTTTCCAGACG
>JAQBEG010000637.1:0-6942 GCA_032123985.1 Deltaproteobacteria bacterium | reverse complement strand
TTAAAGAAAAATCAGGTAGAGCCCGTCACGACCGCTGGCCTGCAGGTCAAACTGCCCTTCATCCAGGATGTAAATCCGATCGACAAGCGTGTTCTCGAATGGGACGGAAATCCGTCGGATATGCCGACGAAGGACAAGCTGTACATCTCGGTCGACCTCTTCGCCCGCTGGCGAATCACAGATCCCCTCCAATACTTTCTGCGATTGCGCGATGAACGCAGCGCCCAGTCTCGGCTCGACGATATTCTCGGCAGCGAAACCCGAAACGCGGTCGCCAAGCACGAGCTGATCGAAATCATCCGAACGACCAAGGACCGCGTTCCTTTGCGAGATGCGCTCCTGAGTGAGGCCGAAAAAGAGCTGGATATGGGAGCGCTGGTACCTATCCAAAAGGGTCGTCATGCGGTCGAGCAGGAAATTTTTGCCGCCGCAGCCGAGAAGGTTCGTGTCTTTGGCATTGAGCTGCTCGACATTCGATTCAAGCGAATCAATTACAACGACAGTGTTCGTCCCAAGATATACGATCGAATGATTAGTGAACGAAGGCAGATCGCTGAACGGTTCCTGTCGGAAGGCAACGGCGAGGCCGCGCGTATCCGCGGCAATCGTGTCCGTGACCTGAACAAGATCCAATCCGAGGCCTACCGACAGGTCGAGGAAATTCGTGGTGTCGCCGATGCGAAGGCTACAGAAATCTACGCTTCGGCCTATAACCAGAGCCCTGATGCCGTCTCGTTCTACGAATTCACACGCACGATGCAGTCCTACAAGTCCATCATCTCCGAAGACACGACTCTCGTCCTCTCGACGGGCAGCGATCTCTTCAAGTTCCTGAAAGGAATGTCTCCCAGGGACGCTCGGTGACCGCGCGAAAGAAGGCGGCAGCTTCGAAACGCAAACGCCCGACCTTCGAGGGAAAGCACAGCGAGGGAAAGCACAGCGAGCTCGACGTCGTTCTGTCGGATCTGCGAAAGGCGATGGGTCGCTAGCGAAGAGAAGTCGAAGAGGCCACCATTCACGTCGTTTCGAATGCCTATTTGAGCCAGCTCGAAAACGGAAAGATCGAGAAACCCTCTCCCAACATGCGTAACCGCCTCGCTGAGGTGTACGTCGTTCCCTACGAGACACTGATGGACGGCGTTGGCTACCTACTGCCTATTGAGAAAACGGAGGCCGGGCGTCGGCGAAAGTTGGCTGCGTCGGCAATCGACGATCTCACCGCGGAGGAAGAGAAGGAGTTGCTGAAATATCTCGCATTCCTTCGGTCTCGAAAATCACCTTCATGATGGGTTCCGTCTCTGAATTTCGTCCAGTACGCCTGCGAGCCGAGCGGCGTTGTCGTAGCCGCCTGTTAGACAGCGCTGCCTCCCGGCGGCTGCCACGAGGGCGCGCTCTTTCGGATGTTCCAGGTAGAAGCGAATCTTCTCGAGCAACTCGTCATAGGTCGCAAAGAACTCGGCCTCCTCGCCCTCGACAAACAGCCGGCGGTGCTCTTCGGTCCGCTCAGCCAGCATGAACGCGCCACACGCCGGGATTTCGATGCTCCGCGTGGTCTGGAGGTCGCGATACGCCTTCCGGAGGAAGCCGAGATTGATCTCCGTCGCATTGATCGCCTTGGCGTATTCCAGTCCACCGACCTGTTCAGGTCGAATCTCCAGGTTCGGGTGGCTTTCCCGCAAACGATTCCAGCCGTAGCCCCAGATCCGGATCGACACATCGTCTCGCGCCAGGGCAAGCATCGTTTGCGCCCGATCTTCCTCGTAGGTGCCGACGAATCCCACTCGAGCGCCGTAGCGAAGCGTGTCCTCCCGATCCAACCGCATCGGTCTGTGAAACTCTGGCTCGTAGGCATTGTCGACAAAAATGACGTCGCGGGCTCCCAGCGTGGGCAACTCATCGACGTTGTAGCTCTTGGTCGTGACGTGCCGGTCGTAGAGATTCATGCACGCCAGGTAGCGCGACGATTGGAGATCCCTCGCAAACATATCGTCTGGACTGTAGGAGACGGCGATCAAGCCGGGGCTCTGCTCTCTTGCGCGGCGGAGGGTCTCGGGCGCGATCGTGAGCCCTTTGTCGACCCAGACGAGATCGAAACTGCGACGCTCCAGCGCCTCGAGAATACGCCGATTCGTCCCGACTAGATCAAGATTCATCCCCAGTCGATGGCCAACGCGGAAGACATGACGGCTGAGCACACCCTTCGACGGGTCGCTCGCGACATGGATAACCTCATGACCCAGAGATCGCAGGGCACCGGCCCGGTGGGCGCTGGTCCCTTCGGAGAGACCGACGTAGAGGATCCGAAGCTTCACTTCTTCTCGCACAGGAAAAGTGCAGAGCGCACGGCGAGCGAATCCTCCGGCATCCCACGAAATCTTTGCGCTAGGCGCGGACGTGCCGCCCGAATCATCTCCACTGGATACGCATCGATGAGATCGACTCCGACCTGAAATCCCGCACCCTCGAAGGCCTCCCAGACCTCGTGGTAACGGCAACGGCTTGGACTCCCCCTATTCGATCCAGTGAGGTGCCAGAGCAAATCGGATACCGTCAGCCACTCAAAGGGATCGTCCCGAGCGGCCCAGGCATCGTGAGCAGTGAAGTCCACACGGTGAACACCACGCCCTCCAGAGCGCAGCATTCTAAAGGAGTGGCGTGCGAAGACGTCGAGATCGCTGACGTGCTCGACGACGTTGTTCGACACGACCAGATCTGCGACATCGGTCTCGGGCGAATCCTCCACGGCACGACGCCAGATGCATACGCGATCCCCTGCCGAGTCCGGAAAGCAATTGGGATCCAAGCCCTCCCGATCCAGGCCAGCCGCAAGATCGGGTGAATACCGTGATAGGTCGTGCGCCAAGGCTCGGTAGAAAGTCTGAGCTGCCGCCCCGCCCACATCGCCTGCGAACCGATCCAGACAGATGTATTGGGCTGCGCCGGCTGCCAGTAGCAGCATCGCCATAGGGATATGATCCCCCGGACCAATCTCGACGATGCTGGCGCCTTGCAGACTCTCTCGACCAACGGCGTTCACAACCCTCTCGAAAGGCGCGTAGGCATAGGTCTCGAGGTCGACTTGCGTCACGTCGGCGCCGACAGCGGCCGTTCGGCCCCGGCGACTTCTCCACTCGGCGACGCCGGGCAAGCCCATTGCGGCGTTCCGGGCAATCTGATCCAGGATTAGGAGTGCGCGTGACTGCACGGCTGCGCCCTCCGAGCACGCGAAGCGCAGTGTCCTCGTCTCATCGCCAGCCAACGTAGCGGATGCAAAGCGATTCGGGCGAACCCTAAAGCCTTGCGCAGAATCGGCCCGGAGTGCCGGTCAGGGCCCGCTGAAGATCTGCTGGCTCACGTGAGCCTCTTTCGGGTTGTAGTCCATCGCACCATCCTCTGACCAGCGTGCGAGTTCCGCACGGCCAACGACGAACCAGTGCACCTCGTCGGGGCCGTCGGCGAGGCGCAACGTGCGTTGGCCCGTATACATGTCAGCGAGCGGAGTCCATTGCGACACGCCCGTCGCACCGTGGATCTGAATGGCTTCGTCAATGATCTTGCAGACGCGTTCTGGGACCATGGCCTTGACTGCACTCACCCAAACGCGCGCTTCGGCATTGCCGAGCACGTCCATCGCCTTCGCGGCCTTGAGGACCATCATGCGCATGGCTTCGATGTCAATGCGCGCCTTCGCAATCGTCTCGATGTTTTTCCCGAGCTGTGCGATGGGCTTGCCAAATGCCTTGCGCGAAATGCCACGCTTCGACATCAGCTCGATCGCGCGCTCAGCGGCGCCGATCGACCGCATGCAGTGATGGATGCGGCCGGGACCCAGGCGGACCTGGGAAATTTCGAAGCCGCGTCCCTCGCCGAGCAGGATGTTCTCCTTGGGGACTCTGCAGTTGTCGAAACGAATGTGCATGTGGCCGTGCGGTGCGTCGTCCTTTCCGAAGACGTGCATGGGGCCGAGAATTTCGAATCCCGGAGCGTCCATCGGAACGAGAATTTGCGATTGACGCGTGTGAGGCGGACCGTCCGGATCCGTCTGTACCATCACGATCATGATCTTGCAGCGAGGGTCACCGGCTCCGGAGATGTAGTACTTCTCGCCGTCGATCACCCACTCATCACCGTCGAGCCGTGCCTGACACGCAATGTTTTTCGCATCCGACGAAGCAATGTCGGGTTCCGTCATCGCGTACGCCGAGCGGATCTCACCCTTCAGAAGCGGCTCGAGCCACTTCTTCTTCTGTTCCTCGGTCCCGACTCGCTCTAGCACCTCCATGTTTCCCGTATCGGGTGCGGCGCAATTGAGACACTCCGAGGCAAGTGGGTTCTTGCCGAGTTCGGTCGCAATGTATGCGTAATCAAGATTCGAGAGTCCCTGCCCCGTCGCGTCATCGGGAAGGAAGAAATTCCACAGGCCCATCGCCTTCGCTTTGGCCTTGACGCCATCGAGTAGCTCGAGCTGACCCGGTGCGTATGACCATCGCTCCTCACGCTTCTCTCCGAGTCGATGAAACTCCAAAGTGATTGGCGCGACCTCATCCTTGATGAAGGCTTTGACCTTCTCGAAGAGCGGTTTTGCGCCCTCAGACATTCTCAGATCGAACATTTCATCAACGGTCTCGAGACCAGCCATGGCGCTCTCCTCTTGTCATCATCAGTTGTTAGTCATCGTGTGTCGCCGCGCAGAGCACCCGATTCAACTAGTTTGTTTTAATGCAACCGCATGATAACCTCGGGTAGAGTGGCCGCAAGCCCCCCGGAGACCTCGCATGCCCCGCAACGCCGACGAGACGCGTGCCCAGCTCATTCGGGCGGCAGAACGACTATTCGCCGAGCGCGGCGTCGAGGCGGTGTCTCTGCGGGAGATCAACCGCGAGGCCGACCAGCGCAACGCGACCGCGCTCCAGTATCACTTCGAAGACCGAGACGGCCTCGTGCGAGCGATCCTTGGAAAACACGAGCTTGCGATCGAGACGAGCCGCCACGCACTGCTCGATGAGATCGAAGCGGATGGCGAACCCAACCTTCACCGCCTATCGGCCGCGCTGGTACTGCCCGCAGCCGAGAAGCTTTCGGATCGCGACGGAGGTCGAAGCTACCTCCGCATCGTCGCGCAGCTCATCAATCAGTACGTTGCGCGCGTCGATCCGATCGCGCTGAAGGACACTTCGAGCAGCCTGAACCGATGGCGCGCCATGGTCGAGCCGGAGATGTCGCCCATCGCGGTCGACCCGCTTCACAGCCGCTTCACGGCCCGCCGCATCATGTTCGTCGAGTTGGCACGGCGCGCCGAGAGCCCGATACGCAAGGACGACCGACTCTTCGTAAGTCACCTCATCGATCTCGTAACCGCCATCCTCGGCGCCCCGATTTCGGCCCAGACTCGAAGCCTGCTCGAAGAGCGCGCGCAGCGCTGAACGAACGAGCTCCAGGCCTGCGATACAGGGGTCCTGGCTATCGGCCAGTCGCTCCTTAAGAATCAGTCATCTCGCGAACATCTCTGACACAGAGAACCGCGAGAGTCGGCAGGATTCCGGTGAGCGCCGTGATCAACAGAGTCATTTGGTATCCAATCGCTTCGAACACGAAGCCGGCCACCACGATGCCGATCGGCGCGAGCGCGATCGAGCCGAGGTGATCATAGGCGCTGACGCGAGAGAGCATGTGGGCTGGGATTTTATGCTGCAGGGTGGTGTACCAGATGACGGCGAACACCTGACCCGCGATTCCCTGGATGAACGCTGCAGTTGCGACAACATACAAGGGAAAGGGGACGCTCAGCGCGAGAGGAAGACTACCGAACGCGAATGTGCAAAGCGTCGCGAAGCGCATCGGATATCGAGGCCGTACTTTCAGGCTCAGTACTCCGCCTACCAACGTGCCGATCCCAAAACTGGCTGCGATGAGTCCCCAGTCCTTCGCGCCGTTCATGAGATCGCGTGCGACCGCAGGGCCCAATAGGCCGAATACACTCTGGTGACCCGCCACGAGAATCGAAAACTGAAGCACGATCGCCCAGAGCCACGTGTGAGAGATGAACTCTCTCCAGCCGAGCGCGAGATCTTCGAAGATCGACGCCCGCTCGGGCTGGGCTTGAAGTCGGGGAGTCAAGGACACGACGAGAAGGGCCGAGACGCCAAACGAGATCGCGTCGACCATCAGAGTCATGCCGGCACCAAAGGTCGTCACAAGAACGCCGCCGAGCGCGGCTCCGCCGGCCATCGCGCTGTTGCGCGCCGTCCCCAATAACGCATTGATGGCTTGCAGCTCTTCGCGTTCGACGAGCTGGATGATCAGCCCCATCGACGCGGGAGCATTGAGCGCCATGGCGACACCGAGTACCAGCATGAGGCCCGTGAGCGCAAAAATCGTCGCGGTCTCGGAGAGGAAGAGATAGGCGATCGAAAGCTGTGCCAGCATCGCCAGCACTTCGGCGAAGACAATGATCTTCTGGCGCGATGTTCGGTCAGCCAGCACGCCACCGATCAGCAAGACCGCGATCGAAGCGAAGGTGGGGGCCGCGATCACGATCGCAGCGTCTTTGGTCGAACCCGTCAACTCGAGCACGCCGAACGCCATCGCGATAGGCGCCATAGCGGTCCCGGTATAGGTGATCACGTACGCGATGAATAACTTGCTGACGTCCGGTCGACCCAGGAGTCGCAGTCCGGCCTGAATGTCGCTGTTTGCCAAGTCCATTCACCCCGTCGACCGCACCATAGCTCCGCATTTCCAGAGCCTTTCTCGAGCAGGATCGCGACCGCAGCGTCGAATGTCGTGCGGGGAATTCGGGTCGGGGCGAAGGAGACTCGGAAGACGGATCCGTGGGTGCGATTCGCATCGATAATCTCACCAAACTGCTCTCAGACGCCCATTACCCAACCAATACGCGGCCTCGTAGAAACAGAGGGCGGGGTCGAAATCGACACTGATTCG
>JAQBEG010000636.1:0-5024 GCA_032123985.1 Deltaproteobacteria bacterium | reverse complement strand
CCCAGAGAACGAGCGCCAGATCGAAGGCCGGCGCCGGCCCGAGGATCCCGCGATAGATCGCGCGATCGAGGACGTCGAAGCGGCGAGGTTTCGTGAGTTCGATCAGACTCGACAACGATCTCAGCAAGATCGGGTAGGCGCTGTCGGATTCGGAAGATTGCGAAAAGCCCAGCACGGGAAAGGGTCGCGACTCACAAGTGACCGCCGCGTAGTCGATTCGGCTCGGTTTCCCCGCATCAGCGTCTTCGGAGCCGGCGTCTGCTTCGTCCCGAAATCCGACCGATGTTGCGAGGCAAGTAAAGGAGCAGCGATCGCCATGTACGAAGATCTCCCGTGACGGATAGAAGAAAGCATCGTTGCTCGTCTCTTCATCCGAGACGAGTTCGACGCGCCCTACCGCGGGACCTGCTGCACGGACCTGTTCGACACTGCGAACGAGATCCTCGACGACGAACTCCGGCGACTGCAATAGGTCGATGCATTCGACCATCTGCCTGTCCAGGGGTAGCTTGCGCGTGCGGATCTCGAGAGAGCGCAGAGCGGTCCAATCGTGATGGGTCTCGGCAGCAGACATCAAGCCTCGGTCGGTCGGTGGTCTGCAAATTCCATCGGCCGATCCCAGCCCCGGACTGAGCCCCCTTGGGCAATCTCCGCCTAAAACCTACTGAAATGAAGATTCCGCTATTGGCGAGGCGCGAGATCGCGAACGGATCGGCGCAGATCATCGGTGTGCAGAATCGCCAGGACGGGGGTCCCGACACCCGCCTCTCGGTAGCGCTCGATGTGCTCTCGGCACTCGCCAGGCGATCCGTGGATCACCAAATCGTCCACGACCTCGTCCGGAATGGCCTCGAGAGCGGCTTTGCGGTCGCCGGCCTTCCAATGAGACCAGAGACCTTCCAGCAGCTCGGATCGACCGAGCCATTCGTGAAAAGCGGCGTAAACAGGAACCGTTAGATATGCGGCGATTGCCCTACGCGCAATGGCGCGCGCAGCAGTCCGATCCGCGCTCGGGATCACGAATAGACGGGCCACGATTTCCTTGCCCTCTCCTCCTGCATGCACATATGGAGCAACGGTCTTGACGTCGTCCGCTGAAAGCCAATTCAAGATGGCCCCGTCGCCGACGCGTCCGGCCAGCTTCAACATGCCCTGCCGCAACGCGCCGACCAGAATCGGCGGCTGTTGCGCGAGTGGCGCCATCTGCAGACGGTATCCCTTGATGGTGAACGACTCGTACTCTTCGTCCACCTTCTCCCCCGCCAACGCCTTTCGAAGAAAGCTGACGGTGTCGCGCACGCGCGCATACGGTTCCTCGAAGGGAATGCCATTCCAACGCTCGACGATGACATTCGACGACGTGCCGATTCCCATCACGAACCGGCCGGGTGCAGCTTCCGCAAGACTCGCGACGCTCATCGCAAGAAGTGCCGGACCGCGGGTGTAGGCGGGAATGATCGCCACGCCCAGACGAACCTCGGGTGCCCATGCCGACACCAACGCCAGCGGCGTAAATCCATCATGCCCACCGGCTTCGGAGGACCACAGATCGGTGTATCCGAGATCGACCATTTCACGAACCCAGTCGCGATGTTCCGAGAGTGGCACGCCGGCCATGGGGATCGTCATTCCGTATCGATTCATCGTCTAGCCCTCTTTCCCGTGGCGTTTCTTCGGTTCGACCTGGGCGCCCGACGAACCACCCTGTTTGGCCACTTTGGCCCATGTATCGCGCAGCATCGCCGTTCTGTTCAACACAATCTGCCCGCTCTTGCTGTCGGGATCGACGCAGAAATACCCGACGCGCTCGAGCTGAAATTGATCCCCAGCGACGGCCTCGGCCAGCGACGGCTCGAGTCGGCAAGTAGTCGAGATTTCAAGCGAATCAGGAGTGAGACTCACCTCGAGACCGCCCTCCCCATTCGGATCGGGATCTTCGTCGAGAAAGAGGGTGTCGTATTGGCGGATCTCAGCTGGAATCGAATGACGAGCCGAGACCCAATGGAGCGTGCCCTTCACCTTGCGTCCGTCAGGTGCATCCCCACCCCGCGTCGCAGGGTCGTAGGTACAGCGCAGCTCCACGATCTCCCCGGCGGCATCCTTGACGACGTCCTGGCAAGTGATGAAGTAGGCATATCGCAACCTCACCTCACGTCCGGGCGCCAGCCTAAAAAATTTCTTGGGCGCATCCTCCATGAAATCTTCACGCTCGATATAGAGTTCACGCGCAAAGGGTACGCTTCGTGTTCCCGCGGCAGCGTCCTCTGGATTATTCACCGCGTCGAGGAATTCCTCTTCACCCTCCGGATAATTCTCGATTACGACCTTGAGCGGTCTCTGGACACCCATCCGTCGCGGCGCTTCGCGATTCAGGACCTGTCGGACATGAAACTCCAGGTTCGCGAGATCGATCACGTTGTCCCGTTTGGTAACACCGACCGCATCGCAGAACTCACGGATTGCGCGGGCCGGATAGCCACGGCGACGCATCGCAGCAATCGTGGGCATACGCGGATCGTCCCAGCCGCGCACGTGCCCGTCCTCGACGACACGACGCAAGAGTCGCTTGCTCGTCACCATGTGACCGACATTGAGTCGAGCAAACTCGATCTGTCGTGGCCGGCTCGGCGTCTCGAGCTGATCCAGGATCCAGTCGTAGAGCGGCCTATGGTCGAGAAACTCGAGGGTGCAAAGCGAATGTGTAATCGACTCGAGTGCATCCGACAAACAATGCGCGAAGTCGTACATTGGATACACACACCACGTGTCGCCCGTCCGATGATGCGTCTTTTTCTGGATTCGGTAGAGAATCGGATCTCGCATCGCGACGACGGCAGACCCCATATCGATCTTGGCCCGTAGAACGCAGTCGCCTTCTTCGAACTCGCCCGCCTTCATCCGTGCAAAGAGATCGAGATTCTCCGCGACGCTTCGTTCTCGATAGGGGCTCGCAGTTCCCGGCTCGGTCAGAGATCCCTGATTCGCTCGCATCTCGTCAGCACTCTGGTCGTCGACGAAAGCCTTGCCTTGTCGGATTAGTTCGACGGCATAGTCGTAGAGCGCCGGGAAATAGTCGGAGGTGAAATGGAGGTGTTCCTTCCAATCGAAACCCAGCCAACGGACGTCGGCCTGAATCCCTTCGACGTACTCCGTCTCCTCCGTCGAAGGATTCGTATCGTCGAAGCGCAGGTGGCAGCGGCTACCCGGATTCTCCAGGGCGATTCCAAAATTCAGGCAGATCGCCTTGGCGTGCCCGACATGGAGGTAGCCGTTGGGCTCGGGTGGAAAACGCGTAACGATGCTCGCATGCTTTCCGTTCGCAAGGTCCTCCGCGACGATCGTGCGAATGAAATCGAGCCCGTCTGTTTTCGCTTCTGCCGACACGATCCCCACCCTTCGTCGCCGCCGGATTCTTCTCTTCGCTGGATCCGGCTGGGCCGTGAGTCTCGCATGCGTCCGCGCATCGTCAATTGGCGTCCAATTTGGTCGAGTTCGGAGCCACGTGACGATGCGGCCGGGCCTTCCCCCAACGCCCTGCCCGGTCGCCGAGACGCGGGTTCGGGCTACTATGCCCGAGCGTCTAATCCAGGAGTTTTTGCCGATGCGTTTTCTCAACGAGACCCAGGTCGAGCGGATCCGAGAGCAATTCGGGACGCCGGTCTTCGTCTACGATCAATGCCAGCTCGAGCTTGCCGCCGATCGCGTACTCGCCTTCCCGGCCCCCTGCCGCCTCGTTGGTCGATTTGCCATGAAGGCGCTTCCCAATGCGGCTGTGCTGCGGATTTTCGACGCGAAGGGTCTGCATATCGATGCCAGCAGCGGCTTCGAGGCCGATCGTGCGTTGCGCGCCGGCGTGGCGCCGGAACACATCCAGATCACGGCCCAGGAACTACCGCACGACCTCAAGGGACTCGTACAAAGAGGCGTCCTCTTCAACGCCTGCTCGCTGCACCAGCTTCGACAATACGGTCTGCTCTTTCCCGGCAGCGAGCTCTCGATTCGCGTGAACCCGGGCGCCGGCAGCGGCCACAACAATCGAACGAATACCGGTGGCACCGCTTCCTCGTTCGGCATCTGGCACGAAAAGCTCGATGAAGCCTTCGCCATCGCCCGGGAATTCGACCTTCGGCTGACCGGACTGCATACCCATATCGGCTCGGGTGGAGATCCCGAAGTCTGGAAGCGCTGCGCGGGAATCGTGCTGGCCATCGCCGAGCGATTCCCCGATCTGAATCGACTCTCGCTCGGAGGCGGTTTCAAGGTCGCACGCATGCCCGATGAAACGAGTGCGGATCTCGAGGAGATCGGCGCTGCGCTGGTGTCGTCTCTGGCCGCGTTTCTCGAAACGCGAGATGCCGCCCATTTTCAGCTCGAACTCGAACCCGGCAGCTTCCTCGTCGCCAATGCCGGAGCAATTTTATCCGAGATCGTCGACATCGTGGAGACCGGCCCCGACGGTTACACCTTCCTCAAGATCGATTCCGGCATGACAGAGCTCATCCGCCCTTCGATGTACGGGGCGCAGCATCCCCTCTCGGTTGTCGCACATGGACATGAGACGAGCGCGGACGCGACCGACGACGCAGACTATGTCGTGGCCGGTCACTGTTGCGAATCGGGCGATATCTTGACGACCGCGCCTGGCGATCCTGAATGCCTGGCGCCACGACGCATGGCACGAGCCAAGATCGGCGACACCCTCGTCATCGAGGGAGCCGGTGCGTATGCGTCTGGAATGTCCGCAAAGAACTACAATTCGTTTCCGGAGGCCGCGGAAGTCTTGATCGATGCGTCCGGTGAGGTGCGGTTGATACGCCAGCGACAGACGCTCGACCAGGCCATGCAGAACGAAGTCTAGTCCCGATCCGTCATCGTTTGTGTCGGCTGTGAATACGAGACCGGCACGGCGCGGTTTTCGTGAATGGCTCGCCCTCGATTCGGCCTCCCGACATCATCTCACCTCGGCGATGTCAAGCCGGCCGGGCCGATCCCACCCGAGGCTCCGCTTGATTTCACGAAACCCA
>JAQBEG010000635.1:0-8518 GCA_032123985.1 Deltaproteobacteria bacterium | reverse complement strand
GTGTCCAGATGCTTCGATCGATTCCCTTGCATGATCGCGGCGCCGCGGGGCGAGTTGCCTATCACGATCGAGTCGGTGCTCGTCCACATCTCCAAGTTCAGATTCAAAAATAAAAATGCTGAACTGACGTCAGAAGTGCGAGCGATTTGCGCGTGCGGCTCTGCGCGTGGATCTGGTCTGGCGCAAGGAGTCGAACGTAAAGATGCCCAGTCCAACCCAGACCAATCCAAATCCCGTCGCGTGCGCAGAGGTGAAGGGCTCTCGATACAAGACGGTCGCGAGGGTGAGCGTGATCGTCGGCGCGATGTACTGGAACATGCCGACGGCGATGAGGGGGAGTCGGCGCGTCGCAGCATGAAAGAGAAGCAGTGGCACCGCGGTGACGACGCTCGATAGAGACAGGTAGGCGTGCTGGCCGAGCGATGCGTCGGCCAGGGCCGACTTCGAGCCGGTGACCAGGATCGCGAGAGCCAATAGCGCGACCGGCGACAAGACCATCATCTCTCGGGTGAGTCCCGCCAGTGCGGGTTGAGGATGGAGCTTATGAATGAGCCCATAGAGGGCGAAGCTGAATGCGAGTATCAGCGAGATCCATGGAAGCTCGCCCGCTTGAACGGTGAGCGCCGCCACTCCAACGGCAGCGATCGCGACCGCGCAGGCCTGAACCGGATTGAGGCGTTCTCGCAGGATCACGAGACCGAGCAGAATGCTCACCAGTGGATTGATGTAGTAGCCGAGACTCGACGCGATCACCTGATCGGTCTGCACGGCATACACGAATAGACACCAGTTGCTCGCAAGCAACAGCGCTGCGAGCAGCGTCCAGCCCCATTCTCGACCGCCCTCCGCCCACGTCTCGGCGGCTCGGCCCGTCAGTCGCGCGACGACCCAGAGCAGAATGAATGTCCAGAGAATCCGTGGGATGAGTACTTCGGTTGCGGGGATCTCGAGGATGCCTTTCCAATAGATGGGCACCAGACCCCAGAGCGAATAGCAGCAGACGGCTAGACCCATTCCGGTAGCTGAAAGCGTCGACGTCGGCGGGCCGGATTGAGGCATGGTCGGAATCGTCGGGGATCGGTCGTCGCATGTAAAGCGCGACTAAAGCGCGACTAAAGCGCGACCGAATCGTCGGGGATCGATTAGGTGAGGGTTCCGGCAGCCATCAGATCCGCGATCTCTTCGGCCGTCATACCGAGGTCGGTCTCGAGAATCTCGAAACTGTCGCCACCGAGAAGTGGCGCTGCAAAACGGGGTCCGTTGTCGTAGCCGCTGACCCGAAACTGGTGTCCGCTATACGGCACGCGTCCCATCTCCGGATGATCCAATTCGGTATGAAATCCGCGGTGGCGATATTGCGGATCCTCGAGGAGGTCGCGGCTTCGTTGGACTCTGCCCGCTGGAACGCCAGCGGCAGTGAGTTGATGCATGACAGCTTGTGGTTTTCGCTCGCGAGTCCATGCGGAGAGGCCCGCGTCGAGTGCGTCCTGTGCGGCCAACCTGCCCGATGCCGTTTCGAGCGGGGCGGCGCGCATCCATTCGGGATCCCCGAGCGCGATGCGGAGCGCTTGCCACTGGGCGTCGTCCTCGACCGCGATCGCGCACCATTCGTCATCCCCGGCACACGGATAGGCGCCCTGTGGTGCAGCGTCTAGTGATCGATTGCCATTTCTCGTGAAGACGACGTCGCTCGTCTGCCGGGCGAGCATCTCCGGTGCGAGAAAGTGGAGGGCCGCCTCCATCTGACTGAGATCGATATGTTGCCCCTCCCCGGTACGGCGCTTGTGGTCGAGAGCGGCGAGCAGCGTGGTCGTGAGGAATCGAGGCGCGATCGTATCCGTATACGCATTCCACGGGCCGATCGGGGCCCGGTCCGGCCATCCGGCCAGCTCGAAGAAACCCGCGACACCGGCGGCGTGGTAGCCATAGCCCGCCATGGACGCGCAGCGCCCGGTCTGGCCCAGCAGGCAGGTGCTCACCATGACGACGCCAGGATTGGCGGCCCGCGCCTCTTCGTATCCGATGCCTAGCCGGTCGACCGCGCCGGGTGTGAAACTTTCGAGTATGACATCGGCCCATGAGAGCAGGCGTTGGGTGATTTCCGAAGCGCGCTCGTGTTTGAGATCGAGCGCAAGGCTCCGTTTCGAGGTATTGAACTCGCCGTAGAAATGCGAGCGATTCCAGCCGGCTTCGTCGTCCTTGAAGGGACCCGCGGTGCGAAGGTTGTCGGCGCGGGTCGAGGATTCGATGCGAATGACATTCGCGCCGTGATCGGCCAGATATTTTCCGGAGATCGGGCCGACGCCGACCCAGCTGAAGTCGGCGACCTTGAGGCCTTCGAGCGGAAACGCCGGGTTGGGTTCGGTCGCGCGGAGCGCGTTTCGCCTGCGCGGTGAATGGGCGAGTTCGTCAAGAATTTCGTTCGTGTGTTCTCCGAGTCGAGGTGCTCGGTGGCGAATCTCGAGGGAGGTCTTCGAGGGGCGCGCGAAAGCGCCCGGCGCGCGGACCATCTGGCCCGATGGCAATTCGAGATCGATGAAATAGTTCCGATCCTCGAGTTGCTCGAAGCTGAGCATGTCGTCGAGAGTCAGCACCGGTGCGATCGTCGCTCCGATTTCGAGTCCGGGAATGAACAGGTCGCGTTTGGTCTTCGTCGCGAAAAAGCGTCTGATCGTTTCGGTGAGTTCGTCGAGCGAAATCGCGAAGTCGCCGCCACGGAAGACACGATAGTCGTAGGTTGTCCAATCTTCGCGCGCGATCCATGCTTCATCGACGATTCCGGCTTCGAGCATCCACGGTCGGAGTTTGGCGAAGAGCGCAGCCATGCTGAGCGCGATGACGTGCCCGTCCTTGCATTCGTGGCAGAGGGGAAATCCGGCCGGACCGATCTGAAGCGTCGCGCCATCCCGTTCGAAGTCTCGACCCTGAATCGCGAATGCGGTCATACCGTTCAGCATGGTCCAGGTCATCGCACTCTGTGCAGACACATCGATGAAGACACCCTTGCCCGTCGTTCGCATCCTCGCGTGGCCGACCATCGCCGCGACAGCGGCCTCGGCACCGGCCTGTCGCCAGACCTGAGGCACGCTCAATCGAACGGGCGCTCGATCGCTCTCGCCCTGCAGCGACATCGGGCCACCGAGTGCCGCGATGGTCAGATCGGCGGCGGGCAGGTCTGCGTAGGGGCCATCGATTCCGAAGGGCGTGACTCGCACCTGCACGAGCTGGGGGTTGGTTTTGAGTAGGCGCTCGAAGCCAAGCCCGGCGTCATCGAGCAGGCTCGGCGGGCCCGAATCGAGAACGAAGTCGGCGGCGGCGACGAGGCCGAGAAACGCGTTCCGGCCCTCGTCGGAATCGAGGTCGAGTTCGACCGACCGCTTGTTGCGATTATACGTGGTGAAACTCAGGCTGCGTTCGGCGTCGGGCCCGTCCGGTAGGAACGGGCCCGTTCGCCTGGCCGCACTGCCACCCGGTGGTTCCACGCGAACGACGTCGGCGCCGAGATCGCCTAGCATCATTCCTGCGAGCTGGCCGCGTACATCGGTCAGATCCAGCACGCGATAAGGTGCGAGTAGATTCATTGCGTTTCCCTCAGCTGTCCGCTTTGAACACGCGCCTCGTGAAGCGCCAGCCTTCACTTGCCTTAATGAGTTCGTCTGTGTAGCGACCCGTGACGATGACCTTGTATCCGCCGTCGACGAGGTAACCAATCAGGAATGCAGAACCTGTTGCGTTCTTGCCGTCACCGTCGACAACGATATTGACCGCGTTGTGGCGCAGTCCCGGCATGGCGGAATGGGTTTGTGCTGCGAATTCGGCGATGCCGGTCTGGCCCTCGATGACGTTCATGCCATTGTCGAAGATGCCGTCCGAAACGAAGCAGGCGCCGAAGTTCGAACTGTCACCGGTATCGATCGCCGTGTTGTAGCGGGAGTAGAGCTGCAGGATGTTGGTCGTGTCGTCGGTCGTGAGGCCCATGGTTTTCATTTCTCCTCTTCGCAATGGCGGGAACAGCTGCCAGGGTCGGAAACCTCGCCGAGAGCGTATCGAACCGTACGGGATGTCGAGGCAACCGCAAGCCGAGTTTGGATGAGAGATTCGACTGGGATTCGAATGGAATTCGACTAGGGATTCGCCGCCGCTCGTTCCCGAGCGACATCGGCCCAGGGTTCGCGGTCTTCTGGCCCACCGAAGCTGTCTGGATCGAGCAGGATGTCGAGCATCGAAAGTTCCGAATTAGGCCCTCGTGGCCATGCATTCGCTGCTGCGACCAACGATTCGGTGATCGCCGGATGCTCGGACGCGATGTCCTTCTCTTCACGCGGATCGTTGTAGATGTGATAGAGCCGTGGCGATTCGGGATCGATGAGCTTCCAGGGCGCGCGATAGAGCGCCATTCCGACATATCCGGAAACGACATAGTCCGGTGTTTCGCTTCCCTTCGAATCGCCACGCAGGGCAGCCCACTGGCTTCGTCCATCCAGATCGTCGGGGATCGAATCGCCATGGCCGATCGCGTCCAGCAGGGTTGGCAGCACGTCCGAGATCGTCATGAAGCCGTGATGGATGCCGTCCTCGAGTCGACCGGGCCACCAAATGGCGGCGGGCACGCGGCTGCCGCCCTCGGCAACGCTTCCCTTTCCCCGCGGTAATGGACTGTTGTCGCTCGCACCGTCGTGTACGTTCGAGACAAGGAACTCGAGTCCCGCGATGGGCACGGGACGACCGAAGAGGCCGACCGCGAGGTCTGCGATTTTCTGGAAGCCTGGCGGTACTGCATCTCGAATAAGTCCGCCGTTGTCGCTCGAAAAGAGCACGATCGTGTTTTCGAGCATGCCCTCGCTCTCGAAAGCGGTGATCACTCGCCCGATTTCGCGATCGAGCACGCTCACCATTCCAGCGTGAGCGCGGCGTTTTTCGTTTTCGATCGTCGCGTATTCGGAGACGATTTCATCCGGTGCTTCGTTCGGCAGATGCGGCGCATTGAAGGCGACGTAGAAGAAGGTGGGTCGCGATTGGTCTCGCTCAGCGAGAACGCGGATGACTTCGTCCGCGATCAGTTGCGTCGAGTAACCCGTCTCGCGAAGCGTCGTCCCATTGCGCTGCCAATCATGGCCACCGCCGTGATTGTGGTCCCAATACCCGATGCCGCCGGTGGCGTGTCCGTAGAAATGTTCGAACCCCCGGGCCTGGGGGAACTGGTCCGGGGTGTAGTGGCCGAGATGCCACTTGCCCACCATCAGCGACTGGTAGCCAGCGCGGGCAAGATATTGCGGGAGGATCGTCTCTTCGAGTGGCAGGCCAAGCTGTTGATTCTTCGAAATCGGTCGGTTGATTCCCAATCGCATCGGTGACTTCCCGGTCATCAACGCGGCGCGCGTCGGACTGCAAGTCGGTTGGACATAGAATCGATCGAGCTCGATGCCCGTGTTCACGATTCGATCGATATTGGGCGTCTTGATCTCGCTCCCGTGATATCCGACATCGTTCCAGCCGAGGTCGTCAGCGAGGATCAACAGGATATTCGGCGGCTTTGACATGGGCATGTCGGCTGCCGTGGCCACGGGTGGGGAATCAAGCGCATGCAGCGCGATCACGGCCACGTACGTCGCGACCTGAACGAAAACCGCTATTAGGCGCTCCAGGGCTTCACCTTTTCTTTGAGTGCCTTGTACCCTTCGAGAAACCCGGGCCGCTCTCCGCTGTAGATCTCGTCGAACGTGTCGAGCGCTGCATTCAGGAAATCGGCCACTCCCTGATTGCCTGGATTCGCATCGAGATAGGCGTCTCGAATCAAAATGAAATGAATGCGCGGGTCATAGGGCTTCTTGGTCCCCCCGAGCGATTCGTCACCGTCGAGAAGGCGAAGCAGCATCGCGTCGGCAGAGCCCAGAGTCTGCTCATGGATCGGCGGGCCTTTCATTCGATGCATCACCGACGTCATGTCGCGACCATTCCCGGTCGTATATCCCATCTGGCTCCAGAGATCGTTCATCTTCGCTTTGGCGCCGACATGGTCGATGACGAGCTGGCCAAATCGGCGCAGTGGATCCGATACGTCTGCCAGCAGATCTGTGAGACGATCGCCGTCGAGGTCGGTTGCGAGAATGATGACGTCCTGTTTCTCGATGAGATCCCAGAGGAGCAGTCCGTAGGCGGTATCGGAAATGTGTTGCTCGATCCGGCCGCTCCAGTTATCCATGCCGTCCTTGAAGTCGGCGGGGAGCAAGTTGATGATGCGGTCGACCCGTTCACGATGTTCGACATAGCCATCGACAGCGTATTTGCGTCCGACATCGAATTTAGTGCCCTGAAGCAGCCATGAGAGGATGCCTGCGTTGATGCCGTCTTCCATTGCCTGGGTGGGCTTGAAGGCGACGCGCCCGAGTTTGCCCGTCTCGTTCACCATACGAAGGAAGTGTCGACAGGCGAACGCCATCTGAACGCCGGGCGTGTTCATCTCCGAATGGACGATGCCAGTCTTCGCGTCGACATCGAAGGCTGATCGATTCTGGGAGTAGGGTAGGCCCGGCATGGATCGAACGACCGTGATGCAGCCGTAGGGTCGAACATTGCAGAAGACTCCGGCCTGGGTGCGGAGCGGAGCGTTACCCGACTTCCCTTTCACGACGACGCGACCGCCTTTGCCATCGTTCACATACGCATCGCCCGCCGTCGACCATTTGATCGACGTACAAGGCATGTTTCCGAACCAGCTGAGCGGGGCGAGGTCGAGATCGTGTCGGTACTGGGCCCACATGGGCACCATATAGAAGGGAAGTCCGAGCACGTCGGCCGCGGCGATCGTTCCGATCATCGCGTAGGCGTCCGTGAGTGCGTGGGCAACGGGCTTCGCCGTGCCGGAAAAATTCCCACCCTGCCAGATCACCGCATCCGGAAATCCGGTGGGACGGATCTCACTCGGCGCATAGAGGCCAGAAAGGAGTCCGAGGAGATCGCCACCGTCGGCTTCTGTGCGGGCGATGTTCATGAGATCGAGCATTCGAGAAATCTCCAACTGGATGGGGGGTGGCGGGTCGCGGTCTGTCGGTCGCGCAACTCGGTCGAGTCGTCGTCGTCGAGACGCTCGACGGGGCTGTGCGAACGGGGCGGCGCCTATATGTAGCATCTTCCAGGGGGCTCGCTGGCCGCGGGAAGTCCCGAACAGGCCCAAACTGCAGCGAAACTCCCCAACCGATGCTCCTCGCCTTCGATCGCGTCGCACCGTCTGCTGTGATTCAATGGGGATGGGCCGACGGCCCGTATCAGACACCCCGCTGCCCGCCGAAATCACGATTGCCCGGGCCGAGCATTCATTCGAGGAGACCCCCATGGAGAAGATCCAGTTCGATGACATCGCCGCGCTGCAGAAGCACATCAGTGAAGAGTATGGCGAGTTCGGTGGCACGTTCGAAATCACACAGGACGTGATCAACAAGTTTGCCGACGTGACCGGCGATCATCAATGGATTCATCTCGACGTCGACCGCTGTGAGAAGGAAAGCCCCTTCGGCACCACGATCGCTCATGGCTTTCTGACGCTCTCCCTGCTTCCGATGATGAGCGGTCTCTCCAAGGCCCCCTTCGCCGTCACGGGCTTCGCGAATGCCGTCAACTACGGCTCGGACAAACTTCGCTTCTTGAGCCCCGTCCCGGCTGGCTCGACGATTCATTCTCGAGGTCGACTCGTTTCGGCAGAAGCCGGCAAGAAGGGAACGCGAATCGAGCAGGAGACCGCGATCCACGTCGTCGGAAATGATCGACCCGCGCTGATCTACAACGGGATTACCCTCTTCCAGGGAAAGATTGGCTGAACGACCCTTGGACAAGGTTCGGCCTGCCGCGGGCCTCAGCGATCCGTACAAAAATCCGGAACTCTTTCGGTGGTTGGATAGCCTCGAAGGCGTTCCCGATTGGTTGGGTCCGGCCGAAACCGACGTAGAGCGCGCAAGCTGGTCACCGTGGCAGCGACGGGGCAATCGATTTTTTGGCCTCGTCGGGGCGACGATTCCAGGCCTCGCGTTGGCGCTTTTGATTGCAATGGCGGGTCGGCTTCTGGCGGATCTTCCGAGCGCGATGCTCGGGTTTGACAAGACGCCGCTGAGTCCGATTCTCGTCGCGATCCTGCTCGGGCTGCTCCTGCGAAACGCGATTGGCCTCCCGATCGTCTACGAGGCGGGTCTTCAACTCGCGCTCAAGAAGGTTCTTCGAATCGGTGTCGCCTTGCTCGGGATTCGCTTGAGTCTGGCGGCGACCGGCGCGATCGGGCTCGTGGCATTGCCGATCGTCGCTTGCTGCATCGCGACGGCGCTCTTCTTCGTCACACGCGTCGGTGCCATGGTCGGTCTACCGCCGCGACTCGCGACGCTGATCGCGGTCGGAACCGCGATCTGTGGGAACTCGGCGATCGTTGCGATGGCGCCCGTGATCGGTGCCAGCGACGACGAGGTCAGTTATGCGGTGGGCTGCATTACGATTTTTGGCCTGATCGCGTTGATCTTCTATCCCTATCTCGGAC
>JAQBEG010000634.1:0-4514 GCA_032123985.1 Deltaproteobacteria bacterium | reverse complement strand
TTGAATCGACGGGGGTCGCCCGGGTTCATCTGGAACGGGCGATTGGCCACCCGATGAAAGCGCTCGTCCGCCGGAAACTCGTCGACTAGTTTCGGAAAGCGGGTGTGGAAATCTTCCGTCGTGTACGGCGGGTCCCGCCAGGTCGCGAGGACTCGCCAGCTCTGCGGCAGCCGGCCAGATCGTGGATCGCTATCGAGAAACTCGAAAATGTGTCGTCGGGCATCGTTGCGCGGATCATCCAGCCTGAGAATCGAAAAATGGTTGCGGCCATTCGCGACGAAGGCTTCGACGGCTGCTGGCCCGGACTCACGCAGAGAATCCGCCAAACGAATCGCCGCAGCTCGATAGCCGGGAACGTCTCGTGCGGCGTTGAGGAGCAGAATCGATGGGCGAGAAGCGCTTTTGTGGCTCGTCGGGGAAGCGGCGAGCCGTGTATCGAGATCAGAAAAAGCAGCGGCGTAGATCGCCTCTTCCTCATGGCTCAGTGCAATGGCCGGCAGAAGGTCGACAATGCCGGAGATCGACACCACACCGGCCAACGCATTCGCACGTTTTCCCTCTGCTCGAAGCCACGTAGGATCGAGGGCGAGCAGGAGCGCGATTTGTGCACCGGACGAGTGGCCCACAAGAAAGACGCGCTCCGAATTGAATTCACCCGCCTCTACCCGATCGAGCAGCGAGGCAACGCCGCGCGCCGCGTCTGTGACCGCGATCGGATGCTGGCCGTCGGGCAGGAGGCGGTGGCGCAGCACTGCAACGGTGTGACCGGCGTCCACCAATCCCGCTACGAATGAACCTTCGATCCAATCACTCGGCAGTCGTTCACGCCAAAAACGGCTGTGTACAAAGATGACGAGCGCGCCGCCCTTTGCATCCTCAGCGGGACGATAGAGGTCGTAGGATCGATCGAACTCGCTCGACTGTTCGCCGCGATAGCTGACCTCGCGCTCAGCCATCTCCCCGGCGCTGAGCGCAGGGGCGATTGCATACGCCAGCCAAAGCAGAAGTAGAATCGCGGTGCCGCGGATCCGGCTCATTCACACCCCCCCTACGGGGAAGATCGCCCCATCACATAGATGGTTCGATCATCGAACCAATTCCCAAAAGAGGCCAGTAACGCAAACAAAGGGCCGAGCGTAGTTCGAAATCATGACGACCCAAAACTACATTCATGCCGCGGACCGTACATCCATGTCCGATCTTCGTGATCCTGCTGAGAATGCGTCCATGAGCCATTCGGTACTCAGCGACGTTTCAAACGCGGAAAATTCGCTGCTGGAGTTACTCTTCCAGACGACGCTTCGTCTACGGCTTCGAGGGATGAACCTCGAGGCATCGACCGGCCTGGCGGGACGGGAACTCGATCTCGTCGCGTCGTTGAGCGCGTCGGGACAAACCAGCATCAAGAGCCTCGTGGCCGATCTCAATCTGCCACGAAGTACGATGACCGCGATCGTCGATCGACTCGAAGCCCGCGGACTCGTCAATCGACTCCCCAACCCGGTGGATCGCCGCTCCGTCATTCTCGAGGCGACGCCGAGCGCAAATGCGGCGCTACTTCAGTGTCGCAACGCGATGAAGAGCCTTGTCCAGCATCTCAAAGCCGTGTTGAGTCAAGATGAGCAAGCCCAGCTGGCTGCCCTGATACTGAAGATCGACGCGTCCTTCTAGGGCAGCCCCAAAATGGGCCCAGACATCGATCTATTTGATCAAACTTTTTTCGTAGTCTTCCGGCGCCTCATAACCCATCAGATTGAGGATCGTGCTCGCCAGATTGGCCAATCCCGGCTTGACGTTTCCAGAATCCAGCTGGACGGAAATGCTAGGCGCGTAGAGGTGCAGGGGAACCGGGTTCAGGGTGTGACTCGTCTTCGCCCTGATCGAACCCCGGGCGTCTAAAGCGGGTTCATCGGTTTTCTTGTCGATCTCGAACATACAATCCGCATTGCCATGGTCCGCCGTGATGATGAGCGCACCCGAAAGCGCCTTGATCACTGGGAGCAGCCTTGCCAACTGCAGGTCGACTGCTTCCACGGCTTGAATCGCCGCTTCGTGATGTCCCGTATGACCGACCATGTCGCCGTTGGCGTAGTTCACCCGCGCATGTCGATAACTTCCGGTCCGAAGTTCATCGATCAGTCGATCGGTGATCTCGGCGGCCTTCATCCATGGTCGTTCCTCGAAGGGTCGAACATCCGAGGGGATCTCGATATACGTCTCCACGTCGGCGTCGAACGCACCGCTGCGGTTGCCGTTCCAGAAATACGTAACGTGTCCGAATTTCTGGGTCTCACTGATCGCAAGCTGTGGGACTCCGGCGCGCGCGATGTATTCGCCGAGCGTCCGATCGATCACGGGCGGCGCGACCAGATATCTCGATGGCAATCGGAGGTCTCCGTCGTATTCCATCATGCCTGCGTATAGGACATCCGGCCGCGCGCCACGATCGAATCTCGAGAGCTCGTCGGCCTCGAACGCCTGAGTGATCTCGATCGCGCGATCCCCGCGGAAATTGAACAGAATGACTGCGTCGCCATCGAGCATCGCTCCGACGGGCTTCCCGTCGCCCGTTACGATCGCGAACTCCGGCAAGAACTGGTCACCGATTCCCGACTTCTCGTCCCGAAAGGTCTCGATCGCCTGACGGCAGGTTGGGAAACCGCGTGCATCCCCATGAACGTGCGCTCGCCAGCCACGCACGACAATCGACCAATCCGCATCGTAGCGATCCATTGTCGTCGTCATCCGCCCACCGCCGGACGCGATCCGATAGTCGCGATCTGGTTTGGTCGAGATCGTTTCGAGCAATTCCTCGAGCGCATCGACATAGTCGAGCGCACTGGTCTCCGAGACATCCCGCCCGTCTAGCAATATGTGAACTCGGACGCGTCCAATGGACTCACGATCGCAGCGCCTCAACATCGCGAAGAGATGATCGATATGGCTATGAACGTTCCCGTCGGAGAGAAGCCCAAGGAAATGCAGGGTCGATTTACGCTCGCGAACGTGTTCTGTCACTTCCTGCCAGACGCCCGCCTGTGGGCCTTCGAAAATCGACCCTTCTGCAATCGCCTTGGCAACGAGTTTGGCCCCTTGATCAAAAATCCGGCCGGCACCGATTGCATTGTGCCCGACCTCGCTGTTGCCCATGTCCTCATCGGACGGCATGCCGACGGCCTTCCCGTGTGCAACCAGCTCTCGCGTTGGCGCGGTTTCGGCAAGCCAATCGAGCGTCGGCGTGCGAGCCAGCCAGACCGCGTCGGAATCGTCTCGTCGACCATGGCCTACGCCGTCCATCACGCAAACGACGACCGGCCCAGAAACGCCAGGCAACTTCGTATTCTTCTCGAGCGTCCATTCGGCCATTTGTCGACTATCTACCTTGGTTGAGCCTGCATTTCTGCCCAGCTACACGCCTTGTGCCAGCGTTCGAGTCGAATGATAGACTCGACTCCGGATCCGCCCAAGGAAAAGACCGTGAGACCGTGATCGAAAAGCTCTCGCATCTAATGATTCTGGCCATCCTCGCCGCGGCCTGTGCAGTCGGACCTTCATCGACGACCCCACAGCGTGTCGACACAGCTGCCGGGCCCGAATCTCAGCCGACCTCGACTCCGACCGAGCCAGCTGCGGTGGACAACGCCATCGAGCCCGAATCAGACTCCAATTCTGACTCCGATTCTGACTCCGATTCTGAAGAGAAGAGCGGGACCGCGCAGGGCCCCTCACCGTCAGAATCGGGCGACGATGTCGACCCGGAGAAAAAGAAGTCGTCCAAATCTGAGCGAATCGTGCTCAAGACCGCCTACGACGATCAACGCGTCGGTAATGACCAGGGCGATTCGATCGAAGCGGAACTTGGCCTCGTCAAGGACGAGAAACTACTCCAATACGTCCGCAGCATCGGCATCCGGCTCGTTCGCCATGCGCCGCCCCAACCCTTCGATTACGAATTCAAGATCGTCGACCAGACGGCGCCCAACGCATTTGCGCTGCCTGGTGGCAAGATCTACGTGTCACGTGGGCTGCTCGCGCTAGTCCAGTCCGAGGATGAATTGGCCGGCGTGATTGGACATGAAATCACACACGCCGCCGAACGCCACGCGGCCGCACGAATCGATTATTCGAGCCGGATCAACCCATTCTCGATGGGCCTGATGCGTGCAGCATCCATCGCAGCCTATGGCCGTGACCAGGAAAGGGATGCCGATCGTGGTGGACAGATACTTGCCGCCCGTGCCGGCTACAACCCGAACGGCATCTCAACATTCCTGCGCAAGCTGGATGCTTCGGATCGCTATGAGATCGGCTGGTCGCGCCTACCCTATTTCCTGGCAACCCATCCGACCAGCCCTGAACGCTCGGTCCTGGCTGCTGAACGAGCCGCGCGACTAACCTGGGAGCACTACTTCGATCCGCAGCAACAGGGAAACGTGGAGCTGGCTCCATGGCTGGTAGACTATACAGAAGATCGCGATCTCTGGCGCTGGGCGCTGACCGACTCGCGTGCCGTC